>CAVJEL010000012.1:0-33468 GCA_963648635.1 Ruminococcus intestinalis | reverse complement strand
TTGTGAGTCCGTCAAGACCTTTCTGTCCTGCGATTGAACCCATCTCCTTCCAGTAGTAAGCAGCCTCGACTCTGATAAGGAAGATGTCGAATGAAACACCTGCTGTCCAGTATCCACTGTTGAGACCACCACGGACATAAAGAGTATCCAACAGGCCGAGCTCGACACCAGCGTTAATATGCTTGAAAAGTGCCTTGCCGGATTCTGTTCCACTGTACTTTGAAAGTCCCATAACATCCGTCACATCGAAGGCAACCTTGAAATCGAGAAGCTTGGTATCAAATTTGTAGCCAAGACCCATTGTCAAATTAGGTGTAACTGCAACTGTTATGTCTCCAGCATTGCCGGGTTTGATAATGGTACCAGCGATATCAGAAACAGTCTCTGTCATGACGCTCATCTTATAACCGCCGAAGTTGATATCTCTCAATGCAGCACCGAAGCTCAATCCTTTGTAAGCAAGTGTTGCACCGACATCAAATACAGGAGTAGCACCGGACGCAACTGTGAGACTGACGCCGTCACCGAAATTCATAATATCTGTAGCCTTGATTCTTTTATTGAAGGCAAGAATGCTGTATTTGCCGTCAACACCGAGAGCGAGTGATAAGTTACCGAACTCAAGTTTATAGCCGAGACCTAATGCAACTTCGGAATTGACTTCGTCGATGACGGATCCGGAGTATGTATAAACAGTATCGCTAGCATTGACATTGAGGCCAAATGCAAATTTACCAATAGGTATTATAAGACCTGTGGATGCGTCTACCCTTACAAAAGGCATAAACTGGATGCCTACGATATCGAGAGCATCGTTTATGAGCTGGCCCATGTTATCTGACGAGTTCATGGCCTTATCGATGAAGCTTTTTCCATCACTATCCGGCTTCAAGAAATCATAAACATGGTAGAGAGTAACTGTAGCCGATGGCAGAGAGAGTCTGAACTTTCCCTCTGTGATAGATGCCGGGTTGAGAAGGAAAGCTTTTGTGCTGTCATTAAGTGCAACACCGGCGCCTCCCATACCCAGAATCTCAGGGTTGCTGTGCTTGAAGCCACTGCCAATTCCTGAATATGCTTCTGGAGTGGATGTATATTCGTTTATAAAGTCCTCTCTTTCATCTGCAAAAAGAGCAACGGAGACAAGAGCAAAAACTAAAATTAATGTAATAAATTTCTTCATACCCGTATTCTCCTTAATTGTTCATGAACTTATTCATGATGTTGGTTAAATCAACGTCCTTGAATGCGGAAGTCGAGTCCTTAACAGTTTTAAGTACGTTAACAGTCGTCATTGCATCATCATAGACTTCGCCCAGAACTGTTTTTGCGTCCACCTTCTCTCCACTACTGTCATCCATCTTTTTAACTGAATCAATGACAGTACCTCCTGAAGTAGCTAGGATATTCGTAACTGCCTGAAGAACAACGACATCACCCATAGTCAAATTTTCACTACCCAGGCCTTCATTAACACTATCCACAATTTTCGTTACTTCAGGATCAGGATTATCACCAAGATTCTTTGAGGTCATCTCCATAAGCCCCTTCACAATAGTTGCAGTGCCTTTTGCAGCTTTCTTTGTATCTTCGTCTGTAATTTCCTTTTTGAGTTCCTCAAGAAGAGCATCCTTACCAGAACTTCCAAGAGTGTTGACAACACTGGATAAATCCTGAGGTGGTAATACAGCCTCGATTGATGAAACGTCCGTCTGAACATCTTCAAGTTTTATTGCAAAATCGCCGATAGCAATTACTTGGACATCGCCATCTGCTTTTCCAACAGTAAAAAGCTCTTTTTCTTCGCCGTCACTATTTTTGTATTTTATTGTTTGACCGCTTGTGAGAGTTACATCACCTTTCTTTGTTCCACTTTCTATTGTAGTACTTTCCGTCTTGTTTTCAGCACTGACTTCGACACTTGTAACAGCAGCGGAGACCTGAGATGTATCATTTCCCATAACGTTGTTGCCCATAAACTTCATGATGCCTGTATAGCCACCGTCACAGGAGACGATAACTAAAGCGAGAATCAAGCCGAGGGCTAGAACTGATAGTTTTCTTTTCATACTAATTTTCCTCCTCCCAATATTATTGGCCTAAGAAAATTTTTAAATTCATTTATAATATACGAGATTTGTCCCTCTTTGTGAAATAAAAAGAAGAAAAATTGTATTTTCCTCAAAGCCTTTTTTAACCTCTTGCCTAAAGGAAGGGAAAAAGAATAGAATTCTCGTGTTGCCTTCTGGCAATAAATTTCCTTCCGTATGGAAGAGATATAGTGACGGGAACCCACAAAAATAAGTGGTTTGCGAAAGGAGTGACTACTATGGCAGTAGTAACAATGAAGAGCCTGCTCGAATCAGGCGTACACTTTGGCCATCAGACAAAGAGATGGAATCCTAAGATGGCACGTTTCATCTTTACAGAGAGAAACGGTATTCACATTATCGACTTACAGAAAACATCAGCATGCATTGTTGAAGCTTATGAAGCTGTCAGAGCACAGGTTCAGAATGACAAGCAGATTCTTTTTGTCGGCACAAAAAAGCAGGCTCAGGTAGCTATCGAGACTGAGGCAAAGAGATGTGGCATGCCTTACGTTTCCAACAGATGGCTCGGCGGTATGCTCACAAACTTCTCTACAATCAAGAAGAGCATCGCTAAACTCAAGAGAATCGAAAGAATGGAAGCTGATGGCACATTCGACTCCCTCACAAAGAAGGAAGTAGCTCAATATACAAAGCAGAAGGCAAAGCTTGAGAAAGACCTCGGCGGTATCAAGGACATGAAGGAGCTCCCGGGCGCACTTTTCATCATCGATACAAAGAAGGAAGCTCTCGCAGTTGCAGAAGCAAAGAGACTCGGAATCCCTGTTATCGCAGTTGTTGATACAAACTGTGATCCTACAGATATCACATACCCAATCCCGGGTAACGATGATGCCATCAGAGCTATCTCTCTCTTCGTCGAAATCATCGCTAACGCAGTAATCGACGCAGACAGCGAAGCAGGTATCCAGATCATCGAATCTCTCGACGACGAAGAGGACGCACTCAATGCAGCTCTTCCTCCCGAGGCAGCAAAGGATGAAGTAATCGAAGACTACTCCAACTATGTTCCTCAGGAAGAGAAGAAGGAAGAAGAGACAGCAGAGAGTGACGAAGAAGAGGAATACTTCAACAAATAAGATTTAAAGGAGATACATTATGGCTAATATTTCAGCTTCCGATGTAAAAAAATTACGTGATATCACAGGCGCCGGCATGATGGACTGCAAGAAGGCTCTCACTCAGGCTGACGGAGACTTTGCTGGAGCAGAAAAGATTCTCAAGGAGATGGGTCTTGCCGCTGTTGCTAAGAGACAGGACAGAGCTACAGAGAACGGAAGAGTATTCGTCGAGTCAGACGGCAAGAACGTCGTCATGCTCTCACTCTCCTGCGAGACAGACTTCGTTGCAAAGAACGAGGACTTCAAGAAGCTTGGTGAGGACCTCTGCCGTGTTATCCTCGAGAAGGGATATACTGAACCTAACGATGAGCTCAAGGCTATGGTCGACGCACTCATCGCAATCATCAAGGAAAACATGAACCTCGTTTCCTTCACACTCACTGCTATCCCGGAGAACGGCTATTGCGCAACATATGTTCACGGCGAAGGTGCTGTTGCAGTTTCAGTTATCCTTACTTCCGACAAGAAGGAAGCTTTCGAGAACGAAAGTGTCAAGGAATTTGCACACGACCTCGCTCTCCACTGCGCTGCTTATAAGCCTCAGTACCTCTCAGACAAGGTTGTCGAGAAGAGTTACGAGGACGAACAGCTTGCAATCTTCAATGCACAGGTTGCTCAGGACGAGAAACTTGCTTCCAAGCCCGACAAGGTCAAGGAAGGCATTGTCAGAGGAAAGCTCCAGAAGCTCTATAAGGAAATCTGTTTCCTTGATCAGGCTTTCGTAAAGGATGACACAAAGAGCGTACAGCAGGCACTTAATGACTGCGGAAAGGCAGTAGGCGCTAAGCTTGAAATCGTTTCTTACTCTGTTTTCCAGGCAGGCCTTAAATAAGGAAGACAAGATGCAGACTGTTATCAACAACACTGAAACTAAAATGAAGAAGAGTGTAGCTAGCTTAGAGGCTGACTATGCTTCTCTCAGAACAGGAAGAGCTTCAGCATCATTGTTTGACAAGATTAAGGTTGACTACTATGGCGCAGAGACACCCCTCGGCCAGGTTGCTTCAATCTCAGTTCCGGAGGCAAGGATGGTTGTCATCCAGCCCTGGGACAAGTCTGTTCTTCCCCAGATTGAAAAGGCTATCCTTAAGTCGGAGCTCGGCCTCAATCCGAACAACGACGGAAAGCTTATCAGAATTAACTTCCCCTCTCTCACAGCTGACAGAAGAAAGGAACTTGCAAAGGTTGCTAAGAGTCAGGCTGAGAGCGCAAGAGTTGCAGTAAGGAATATCCGCCGCGACGCAATGGACGAGTTGAAGAAGATGCAGAAAGCATCGGATATCAGCGAAGACCAGGAGAAGGAAGGCGAGACAAAAATTCAAAAACTTACAGATTCTTCCATTGCCGACATCAACAAGATTGCAGAGGCAAAGGAAAAGGAAATCATGGAAATCTAAAGATGAAGGAACTTGTACACCTTGCATGCATTATGGACGGCAACGGACGGTGGGCTCAGAAAAAGGGGCTCAAAAGAATAAAGGGCCACGAAGAAGGCGCTTATGCGGCAGAAAGAGTTGCCAAAGGATGTATAGCATGCGGTATCAGGTTCCTCACTCTCTATTGTTTTTCAACTGAAAACTGGAAAAGGCCCAAAGAGGAAGTTGACTACCTCATGGGCCTCCTTGCCAATCAAGTAAAGGCAAACATCCCCAAGTTTAATAAACTCGACATCCAAATTGTTCTTCTTGGTGACAGGGAAGGTATCCCCTCCTCTGCACTCAAAGGCCTCGATAAGGCAATAGAAGAGACAAAAAACAACAAGACACTCACTGTCCAGCTCGCGATAAACTACGGCGGGAGGGACGAAATCAAGCGCGCGATAAATAAAGCGCTTTCCTCGGGTGTCACACACTTTGAAAACGACACACTACTCAACTATCTCGATAACCCCTCAATCCCCGAGCCCGATATGATTGTGCGCTCGGCAGGAGAAGAGAGACTCAGCGGTTTCATGCTTTACCAGTCCAACTACTCGGAGTTCGCATTCTTTGACAAACTATGGCCGGACTGGGATGAAGAGATGGTAAAAGAGATTGTTCAAATATATAATAACAGAGTAAGAAAGTTTGGAGATATAAGCGATGAAGAATAAGAATCTTCTTACAAGAATTATTACTGCAACTGTAGGTATTCCAGTACTTTTACTCTCAATACTCGTCTTTCCTCAATACAACCACTTCATGTTCTGCGTGATTGCAGTCTTTGTAACAATCTCAGGAACATGGGAACTCAAAAACAATATAATTAAGAAGAAAATCGACACACCCTTCATGGCATACCTTGGAGCTCTTCTTCCTATCGTCGAGCTCTTCAGAATGTACTATTTTCCCGATGTCGAACTCACGCTTTTCGCACTCGCTACAGCTGTGGCACTATCATTCCTACGGGAGATATTCTACGGCGCTAAGGATGAGTTTAAATCATCCCTCTCGCGTGTATCTCTCACAGTCCTTAATATTGTATACCCAGGACTCTTCATGTCCTATGCAATAAGACTCTGTTTCCTACCTTATGCAGAGAAACTTCTAATCACGTTCCTTGCTGTCGTACTCGGTTCCGATACCCTAGCCTATTGCACTGGAATGCTTTTCGGGAAGAACAACAAGAATATCGTAAAGTGTTCACCCAATAAGAGCATCGCTGGCTTTATTGGAGGAACAATACTCGTTGCCCTCATCGGAACAATCATTGTTATATGTAATCCCGACCTCTTGCCGTTTACACCACTTGAGACATTTGTTCTCTTCCTCCTTACCTCTATATTCGGAACCCTAGGCGACCTATTTGAATCTATGATAAAGCGCTCTGCTGGTGTTAAGGATTCAGGTGTTATGATTCCTGGGCGCGGAGGAATGCTTGACTGTATAGACAGCGTCAGCATTGCTGCTCCTATCTTTGTCGTCGGCGTAGAGATTATTTTCTTATGATAAATCTTGTAATCCTGGGTGCTACAGGAAGCATAGGAACAACTGCACTCAATGCAATAAGAAATAATAACCTTCCCATAAAGGTTACGGGTTTGAGTGCCAACAGAAACAGCGTTAAGCTTGAGAAACTGGGAATAGAATTCAACTCTAAGACACTCCTCACGGAAGGTAGAATAGAGGAATGTTCCCTCCCCGCTTTCCTTGAGTCCACCCGGCCAGATATCGTCCTCAACGCAATTATGGGTTTCGATGGTTTATACGCAACAAAATGCGTTCTCGAGAAGGGAATAGATTTAGCCCTCTCGAATAAGGAAAGCGTTGTCAGCGGAGCATCATTCATCTTTTCCTTAGCCGAAAAGAACGGGTGTCAAATAATTCCCGTCGACAGCGAGCACAGCGCTATATATAACCTCCTCAAAGGACACAAAGCCGAGAATCTTGTCATTACAGCATCGGGTGGCCCGTTTGTCGATAGAAAGAACCTCTCTGACGTGACAAAAGAAGAAGCTTTGAAACACCCCACGTGGAAGATGGGAGAAAAGATAACGATTGACAGCGCAACACTTGCCAACAAGGGACTTGAGGTAATTGAAGCCTCGTATCTATTTTCCGTACCCGCTGAAAGAATTGAAGTTGTTGTTCATCGCCAAAGTATCGTGCACTCCATGATTCGCACTCGAGAGGGCGGAGTATATGCTCAGCTCTCTCCCCCAGATATGACACTCCCGATAATGAGTGCAATAACAAAGGGAGAAATGAAGATAGAGAATATAGTAGAGCCACTCTCGTTTGAACATCTCACCCTTACTTTTGAAAAACCTGATAGGAGTCGATTTCCCCTACTCGACTACGCATATAAGGCACTTTCTATCGGCTACTCCGGCGGCGTAATATTCAACGCTTCCGATGAGATTGCCGTAAAGGCATTTCTCGACGGCAGAATAAAATTTTCTGAAATAGCTGAGGTTGTGAGATACGCACTCTCCGACAAGACACTTACATCAAAAGCTGTTTATGATTACGAGAGTGTATATGCACTCGATAGATTAACACGCCTTAGAGCAGAAGAGATTATAAGGAAAGAAGAATGGAGAGCGTGTTAAGTTTCCTTTTCTGGCTTTTTTATCTCTTGATAGGACTTATCGGAACGGGAATTGTTATCTTCATTCATGAACTCGGGCACTATATAGTAGCAAGGATATTCCGCGTAAATGTTGAAATCCTTTCCTTCGGCTTCGGCCCCACCCTCTTCTCGCACATGGGTAAGAATACAGAGTTTCGTATCTCGGCAATACCGTTCGGAGGTTACTGCCGCCTCGGGGGAGCAGAGGATTTATCTGTTGCACTCGCTAATAACAGAAAGAAGATAAAGATTGCAGAAGAGGGATCATTATTTGCTATTAATCCTATTAAAAAGCTTTTAATATACATCGCAGGGCCTTTGACGAATTTAATTCTTGCGTACCTCTTATTTTTTATCGTTGCACTTATTCCCGTTGAGAGGATATCTAATGAGGCTGTCGTTACGCCTATCAGTGAATACAGTACCCTTTTCGATGTAGAGATAGAGCAGCCTGAATTAAAAAAGGGCGACAGGTTTCTTTACGCTGAAGGGAAGGAAATAAAGGACTATGAGGAGTTATCACAATACCTCTCAACGAGGAATGGCGAAAATGTTGAGGCAGTTGTTTTACGTAACGGCGAAGAGACAACAATTACCCTCGTCCCTACTCTCGTCAACGGCAACTACTCATATGGCATAACAAACATAATCAAGCCTGTTATCGGACGAAGCGAGGACGATAGAATCAACACTGGCGACAGAATAATTGAGTGTAACGGAGTAAGAATAGAGAATAACCTAGACCTCTTATCAATCGATGCTGAAGAGTATAATTTGACGCTCATCGACGAAAGCGGAGAGAGAAAAGAAGTTACGCTCTCGTCTAAGACCTTTCCATTTGCTTTTGCCTCCAACACAAGAGTGTCACGAGAGACAGCATCTCCCTTCTCATATTCCTATGAAAAGACTAAGACATTCCTCGTAAGAACTACAAAAGCAATAATGAAGTTGATGACGCTCCAGTTTTCAGAAGCACTCAAGGAGATATCAGGCCCGTTTTCAAGTGCGTCGAATATGGGGAGGATATCGCTTCTGGCATTTAAGACAAGTTCCTCAAGCGGAGTGAGAACTTCCCTCTACCTTTTAGCAATAGTCTCCATTTCAATATGTATAGGTAATTTGATTCCGATTCCGAATTTCGACGGAGGCCAGATGCTGATTTCTTTCGCCGAGATTATCTACCGCCGTCCTCTCAGGCCCCGGGCATACCTTATTCTCCACGCCATAGGACTAGTACTGGCCTGGACAATAGTAATAATCATGAATTCGTATTCTTATATTGTGAAGCTCTTCTCATAAAAGAAAGAGATTACGAGCTCTTTGCACTCTTCTTCTTGCCGTCAGTCTTTACGTCGTAGTCAATGAATTCGCTCGACTGTGCAACGTCGGTGTAGAGTGTAATCGGACCGTTGTAGCCGATTTTGAAATATCCTGTCTCACCGTTACGGTTTTTCGCGACAATCATCTTTGTAACCTGTATTGTAGCCCTTCCGTGGCTGTCCTTCAGGTTCTTCTGCTTCTCTTCATCAGAGAGTGTCTTCTTTCTATGTAAGAAGCATACGATATCTGCATCCTGCTCGATTGATCCCGAGTCACGGAGGTTCGATAGAATAGGTTCCTGCTCCTCACTCTCACGTCCTACCTGACAGAGCACGACGACAGGAATTTTAAGCTCTCTTGCCAATTGCTTGAGAGATAGTGATATCTGCGAAACCTGCTCGAATTTCTTTGCTGAAGCAAGGTATGAAGGCGGAGAAATAAGGCCGATGTAGTCTATGACGAGACAGTCTATATTCTTCTCCTTCTTGAAGAGTCTTGCCTTTGTCCTTAGTTCGGTAAGATTTATATTCGGGACATCGACAATATACATGTTCTCCTGCTTTTCATAGTAGCGCGCAAGACTGTCCTTTATGAGCTCAAACTCATCAGGAAGAGGATTATTCTTCAGAATTTTCGAAAGCTCTACCTTTGAGTCCATCGCAAGCATACGATTGGCAATGGAGAGGGCAGGCATCTCAAGCGAGAAGAAGGCAACCTTCTTGTCATTGTTAATCATGTTGTACATCATGCTAAGGGCGAATGCAGTCTTACCTATACTCGGACGTGCAGCGATGATTACATATTCCTGAGGAGCAAAGCCGCCGTTGGTGTACCTGTCGAGGACTGAGAATCCCGTTTCGATACGGTCATTCTGAGAGTTGTTTTCCATCCTGTTAATCAAAGTCTGGAAAGCTTCGACCATTGCCTTACCGATTACAAACTCTTCGGCATTCTGGTTATACCCCGAAAGAAGGGCGTCATTAATTGTCTTAGAGTCTATTTCGAGCTGCTGTCTGATATCTACAGCAGGATCGAACACTGACGACTGTAAATCGTTTGAAAGTTTGAAGATCATCCTGCGGTAGGATGCATCCTTGATGATGGCACAATATTCCTTAATATTAGACGAGATGAACGGCAGTGACGTCAGGCTCGATATGTACCCCACCCCTCCACATTTCTCCAAGAGGTTCTTCTGCCTGAGGTAGTTTATAAGTACAACACCATCAAAGTGTGTCTTACCTTCCTCGTTGACAAGACGATAAAGAGCAGAGAATATCGTTCTATTTGCAGGTGAATAGAAATCGTTCTCTCCAATAATTGGAGCAACTTCGTCCCATGCCTCAGAGTCCAATAACAAGGCCCCAAGAACAAGCTTCTCTGCGTCATCATCATGTGGTAACGACCTAATTGCAAGCGTAGATGTATCCTGGGACCCTGCCATAGTTTATTCTGCCTTAATTTAGTTTTCTTCTGCCGGAGCTTCTACTGCTACTTCAGCATTCTCAGCCTCAGCTGCAGCTGCTGCCTCTGCTTCAGCCTTTGCCTTAGCTTCTTCCTCAGCCTTCTTAGCCTCTTCTGCAGCCTTCTTCTGCTCAGCCTTTACTTCAGCTTCGCTCTTGACGGTGAGAGAGATAACAGACTTGTCGTTCTCATAAAGGTGAGCAACGATTGAGTATGTACCTGTCATCTTGATAGCGTGAGTCGGAACATCGAGCTTCTTCTTCTCGATTTCGAATCCTTCCTTGAGAAGTGCTTCCTGAACCATAAGTGCAGTAACAGAACCGAAAAGCTTTCCGCTCTCGCCAGCTGGAACTGTGATTGTGAGACTGACCTTGTCGAGTCTTTCCTTGAGTGATGCACTAGCCTCTCTCTTCTGGATCTTTCTCTTCTCAATCTGGTCAGCCTTCTGCTTGAAAATAGCAGCATTAGCCTTGTTGTACATTACTGCAGCGCCAGTAGGAAGGAGGTAGTTTCTAGCGTACCCATCCTTTACTGTTACGATGTCGCCTTCTTCGCCGACATGGATGACATCCTGGTTAAGAATAATTTTCATCTTTTTTCCTTTTCTTCAAATCGAAGAAGTTCTCGAGAATTCCTAGTACCGGAACTCCCAAAAGAACAATAATATTTAATCCCGGAACAAAGAGGCCAATAGTGAGAAGAATAAAGAATAAAGTATTACTCTTCATTCTCCATCCTCTGTTCTTCACCCATGAATAGAGAACAGAAAATCCCTGAACTCCATAGATGATGAAGAGGCTCATCGTCAAACTCATACTGAGGATGAAGACGACAGCCGGTACCGACACAAGGCGTGAAAAAAGAGATAGTGCAAGAAAGAAAATCAAAACCCAAACAAGGCCTTGAGAAAATTCAATTGAGCACAACTTCTCATCCCAATCACCTTCTCTTGAATGTACCACGAGTTCAAACATGAATAGTGATACACAGACTGCACCCACAACCAGAGGAAGCATTACTGCGGAGGCAAAGGTCATGATCACGAGAAAAAACAACTCGACATCAATACTTACATCCAGAGAAGTAACAAGCTCCTCAAGAACGGGTACAAACGCATCCTTATAGCTGGTATAAACAGATGTAAAGAGCGCCCTGTCGGCAGAGAGTATTGCAGCGCATACCGCTACAATCAGAAGTGCGGGAATAAGGCATAAAATCAGCCTTAAATCTACACTCCTTTTTTTTGTACTAGCCCATATAGTTCCACCCGCTGACAGCGAGATGGGGATATACAAATTCATAAGCACCATAAAAAGATAGTAATCACTGCCCTTCATCTCGTAAAACGAGTGAGCCGTGAGAAGCGCAAGGATAATACCAAACACTATAAATGTATTTCTTCTACTGTGCTTATACGAAAAAGTCAGAAGAGGAAGAGCCAGAAAAAGCGAGAAAAAACTCGATAATCCCATGAGAGCGGCAATTACAACAGTAATCACAGCATCCCTGATAGGGAAAGATACATCCAGACGTTCCTCTTCCATCATTCTCACTTCTTCTCAAACGGAAGATAAGCAAGTGTTCTTGCTCTCTTGATTTCCCTGTTGAGTGCTCTCTGATGCTTTGCGCATGTGCCTGTGATACGAGCAGGAAGAATCTTACCTCTCTCTGTGATGTATCTCTTGAGTGCTTCAGGGTTCTTGTAATCAGCCTTTGGAGCTCCCTGGCAGAACTTACATACCTTCTTCTTGAAGCTTGTCTTTCTTCCGCCGAGCTTTCTGTCTTTGTTGAAGCCAGTCTTATCCATTTCTGCAAAATCTTTATCGTCTTTCATTTTTTAACTCCTATAATCAGAACGGAATATCATCGTCCTGGAAATCTTCAGGCCCGTTCGACAACACCGGTCTCTCCTGAGCCTGCATTCTTGAATAGCTGTTATCACTATTATTAGTATAATTATTTCCTGCCTGGGGCTGAGGAGCATATTGAGCGCCCTGTGCCTGATAGCCACCACTGGGGTTCCTTCTGGCATTTACAGCGTCTGTACCCATCTGTCCATCTCCCCTATTCTGAGATGAAAGCAGTGTCAATTGGTTTACATATATCTCAACTCTGTACCTTGTCTGTCCGTCGTTGCCTTCCCACTTGTTCTGTCTCAGTTCTCCAACAACACCTACAAACTTTCCCTTTGTAAGGTAAGCACTCGTAGCTTCAGCAGCTTTACCGAAATAAACACAGTCGAAGAATGAAGCTTCATCTCCCCATGTACCGTCAGCATTCCTCTTTCTGCTGCCGACAGCTATGGAGAAACGGACTATAACACTCCCGTTCTGCGAATACCTGAGTTCGCCGTCTCTTGTAAGCCTTCCAGTTAATGTAACACAGTTGACATCAGCCATAATTATCCTCAGATCTTTTCAGGATTGATAAACAGATATTTCAATACGTTATTTGAAAGCTCGAAAGCCCTGCTCATATTCTTGATGGAGCTGCCTTCAGCCTTGATTTCGAAGTAGAAATAGTGACCTTTTTCCTGCTTGTTGATGAGATAAGCGAGTGTTCTCACTCCCATATCATCCTTCTTTGTTACTTCAACGCCATACTTGGCGAAGTTGGACTCAACCAGTTCGAGTCCTTCCTTTGTCTTATCTTCGTTAGCATCGAAGATAACTGTGAACTCATAATTAGAAATCATGAATTCCTCCTTGTGGACATAAATATTGATCCGAAAACTTCGGATAAAGAGGTGAACTTATACTACCCAAAATGAGAAGAGAGAGTCAATCGATTATCACGACTCTGACAACATAGTTTTTCAAATATTACGGTAAAATTGAATGGTCCCAATGTTCGTTTACACCTTAATCTGAACCATTCGTTACTTGTCTGAATTACGATGTAAAAAATCCGGCTTTTGGGGGCTCAAGCTCAATCAAACGTTCGACTTAAAAAACGTGAATACAACTCTTGTTAACCTGGATAGTCAACTTTTACACCTTAATCTGAATTATCACGGCAATATCACAACTTTCTTACTTGGCAACTTTGTGGCTGAAAAACATCAGTTAATTTAAAGGGACTATATCGGAATTGTATATTTTCTTATTCCAGTTTTTTTCTGAATTTGACAACAGAACGCACATCTGCTATATTATTTTAAATAGAGGATGGCATCCCAATTGTATTTATTATAGGAAGATACAGATTTTTTCTATAGAATATAAAAGATGTTATGTACATGGTTCTTCTCCAGAGGGAGAAGCTAAAGTACCTGAGGTATCGTTAGACAAAGTCGTTAATTTGTCAGCTAAAGAGACAAATGCAGCATGGGAGAAACACTTTGAAAACAAATAATGCAGAAATAACAAACGTATCTCCTTTTGGAATCTGGGTACTTGCAAATGGAAAAGAGTTTTTCATCGATTACAGAGACTATCCTTCTTTTGAAGGTGCATCTATTAAAAATATTGCTGATATAGAGACAGACTGCCTAGGGAATCTACATTGGCCACAACTCGATATTGATATTGAAAGAGATTCTTTGGAGAACCCTGAAAATTATCCCTTGATATACTCTTGAAGCATTCAAAGAAATACATTATAGATGTGTTTACTTGGCTACTTTGCGGATGAGAATCATCAGTTGACCTGGGGTTAGTTAATTCCGGAGCTTTCTGATTGACTTTTCAAGTATCCCGGCATTATATAACGCTTTAAGTGGAGTTTTTTGTCAAAAACAACTTTCATTCCTGTATATGTTTACATTTATGACTACTTCAAGGAGCAAGAATTACGCAGCACTGGCATATATTATTCTCTAGAGTATACCTTATTTCACCGTTGTATCGTCTTATGGAAGTTATGACGCTCTCGATGCCTGTTCCCCTCTTGACGGGAAGTCCGTTATCGAGCGCGAACGATTGGGGCGCGGGGTTTGTTATAACAAATATGAATTTATTATCGTTATGCCTGATTACGGTATTGACGGGGCCGTGGGAATTGCACTCCTTTGTCCCATTGAGTGCGTTCTCAAGTAGATTACATAGTATTGCTACATAGTCTATATCCTTTATCCCTGTAGATACGGGAGTATCTGCAGAGGCAGTGAAAGCTATATTTTGCTCCTCAGCCTTTTTCTTATAGGACGAAAGAATTGACGAGACCATAATATTCGGACACCACTGGGTGTATGTAATTTCATTCGCTTCAAGTTCACCAAGGTACTTAAGGATTGAGTTGGTATCCCCTCTCTGGGCCATTTCTCTGATAGTTTCGTTGTGATGCCTCGAATCGTGTCTTATTCTCCGGCTCTCCCTCTCCATCTCTCTCGCGTTCTCTACATAGGAAGAAAGGTACTCGACATTCTTTCTTACAAGGGACGCGAGTGCCTCCTTCTTCATGTAGTAGATATTACTGAAACTCAGAATATTCACCGAGATAAAGGTGATTAGAACAAGGCCGTAAATGGCGTAAAACAAAAGAGGAAGATACTCCTCGGTGCGCTCCAGAGCCATAAGAAGTAGTGAGAGAAGGAAATAGAAAAAGGCAACGATGCTGAGTCGTCTCCACGCCTTAGAGTCGAAACTACCGACCTCTTTTATGAGGCGCATACCATGTTTTCTGTAGGAAAGAAGGACTGAAAATACTACCATCTGCTCTATCACACATCTGAGAATGTATGTTTCAATGTCATATTCGGGAGGGATAATAGCGGAGGAGATATGCGCGGAGATGGGCCACGTAAAGCAGAAGACGGTGCCGTAGGTCAGCCACAGAAAGCACTTCTTCCATCCTCCGTCTGAGGAGGTGTAGAGAAAGTTAATCCAGAAATAGAGAAAAGAAAAGGCGACGGCAAAGATGAGTCTTAGCTTCCTGGGAAGGAAACTGTATGAAAGATAGACGATAAGGGAGAAAAAAACGAAAACGGAGAGCCAAATCAGAACTGTCTTTTTCAACGTGAATCTACGCTCGGAGAGTAAGAAAGCAGCGGTAATATGACCTAGTGACAGGATAGCACAGACAACAAAGACAGTTACGGAGTACTTTACATCAAGCATTTGTTCCGAGCCTCATGTAGTAGTCAAAATACTTTTCCCTCAATGCAGTCTTCACCCTCCTCGGGACACAGACCTCGGCGCCGTTATCCATAATGAGTGTCGAATCTCTGAATGCTTTGACATGTGGAAGGTTGATTATGTAAGAGCTACCGCACTTAATGAGCGAGTCTATGACAAGGATGGACCTTTCTATATCCTCATTCTTCATCCACGTCTCATATCTTCCGCCATCGGAAAGAATGAATATCTTCTTCTTGTTTGATGTCTCTATGTATACGATATCCTCAAGCGCAATAAGATGGGTCATACCGTTTGATGTGATGAGCACCCTCGTTTTCTCGCTTCTTTTCTCAAGTACTCTCTGAAGAGAAGAATCAAACCTTTCCTGGGAATAAGGTTTTTTGAGGTAGTCGGATGCATGTAAGGAAAAGGCATCAACAGCGTAGTCAGAACTTGTTGTCAAAAAGATTATGTCCGTTCCACTGTAATCTCTCAAGATTTCCCGGGCCAAATCGACACCAAGCATTCCCGGCATGCATATGTCGAGTAACACTACATCCGCCGGACCTTTCTTTACATAGTTTTCGAGCATTGCGACAGGAGACGAGTAGATATCATACCTTATCTGATAGTCCTTATGAGTCGACATAAAGGAAAGAAGATTGCTCTCTATCTTCATCCTTTCTTTTTCGTCATCATCGCAAATAGAGATTCTTATCACAACCTACCCCTTTAGATATTTTAAAGCCGGAGAATAAAGAAAACAACGTTTATTATATGGGCCTGTAGGTATTTATGATGATTGTTGCCTCTTCCTTCTTCGATATGCACTTATCCATGGCTTCCTTTGTTATGAAACGCTGTGCCTCTTCCTCATTCATTTCAAGGTCGTTGATTAAAATCCACTTCGCCCTGTTGATTATCTTGATCTCCTCCATCTTCTCCTCGACCTTTACCTTCTCCCTCTCGAGCTTACGTATTTTGTCGGTTGTCGATGTCAGCCACATGACTGAATTCTCGAGAGAGGAAAGAGAAAGCGGTTTTTTCAGTACAAATATACCGCTTCCTCTCACAAGAGAGAGGACATCACTGTAGATTGCGGATGGGGAAAGAAAGAGTATCGAAGAATGGGGTTTTTTACTCATATCGAGGGCGTAGTTCAGGCCGTTCTCATCAGGTAGCGGGCTGTTGACAACAATTATGTCAAAATCCCTGAAGAGTTCACTCCGCCTCGCTTCTAAGACACTCGACACCGTCTTTACTGGATAGAACATACTCTGAGGAAAAAGAGAGGCAATATGAGGCTGAAGGGTTTGACTTGAGGAGAGAAGTAAAACCGAATAGAAGTTCTCATTAATCATTTGCACTTTTCCAGATAATACTCCACGACCTGACTGGGTAGAACACTACGAATAAATTCGCTCTTTCCCGCCTCTTCTTTAGCCTCCTCAAGGCTTAGCGGAAGTAGAAGAGATTTATCGACACTTACCTCTGTATCATAAAGGTTTCTGTCCATCGCCTCAGGGGGAAGGAGATTGTTTTCAATGCCCTCCATTGCAGCGTTGATGAGTAGCGCTAGTGCTAAATATATATTGCACATGCCGTCAGGACTCCTGAGCTCTGCCCTTACGTATTTTCCTTCTGCGGCAGGAATTCTTATGAGCTGGGAGCGGTTGCCGTAGGAGTAGGAAATGTACTTTGGTGCCTTCTTCTTTCCGAGTCTCTTGTAGGAATCGAGAGTGCAGTTCAAGAAGAGCGTCATCTCCCTTATTCTCTTCATTATCCCGGCAATCATACTCAATAAAGCACCTTCCCCCGCCCCCTTTACAGATATGTTTATATGGAGGCCGTTACCGCACTCATTCTCGAGAGGCTTTGGGGAGAAATCTGCATAGAGGCCGTTACGCATACTGACATTCCTTACTACTTGCATAAATGTCAATGAATTGTCCGCTGCTTCCATTGCTGTCGAATAGGAAAAGTCTATCTCATTCTGTCCCGGTCCCTCTTCGTGATGAGAAGCTTCACTCTTGAGGGAAAGTGAATCGAGCGTCAGGCATATCTCGCGCCTAATCGCTTCGCCCTTATCGAGTGGTGAGGAGGCCATATAACCCTCGTTGTCGAGAGGCTTAGAAGACACTTCACCATTTTCTAGGAGTGGAAAGAGATAAAACTCGTACTCAGTTCCGAAATAGAACTCAAGGCCTTTCGCTTTTGCTTTTTCTATTGCACTTTTGAGTATCATTCTCGAGTCCGTTAGAACGCTCTCTCCGTCAGGCTTCTTAACATAAGAGAAGAACTTTACTGCCTTACCCTGGTCAATACGCCACGGGAGAAGAGTAAGGGTATCGAGATCGGGATGGAGGAAGAGATCGGAGTGAACACCGTCAATATCGAAGCCGGCAATAGCTGAGCCGTCGAGGGCAATTCCGTACTCCAGCGCCTTCTCCAGTTCCGAGGGCATTATCGTCGTCGTCCTCATCACACCTTTTATATCGACAAAGGAGAGAAGGATGAACTCTATCCCCTCCGACTTTATATAATCAATACATTCCTCTTTTGTATATTTCATTCTCTTCTCCTCTCCTCTTTTAAAAATTACAGCTCTTTACCGAATATTAGAATATGAGAGGCTAAAAGTCAAAGTTACATCAATCAGGCAAAAAATGCAAATACAAGTTTTTTATTCATATAATTACTTGATTTATAGGGTGTTACGCTTACATTGTTATAATGCATTCAATTTTTTATGATTTTGTTATTGACAAAAAAGGCTGAAAAAAACTATCTTCTTTCGCAATTAAGGCAATGACGTCTTGGAGTAATTCAAGGAATCATTGCCCATTTTTTTTATCCGGAGGAATGTTATGGATAACGTCACTGAAGTTTTCGGCTCTCTTGTTTTTGATGACAAGACAATGAAGGCGATGCTGTCTGAAAAGGTCTACGCCTCTCTCAAGGCAACCATCGATGAAGGAAAAGAACTTAATCTTGATTGTGCTAATGCAGTTGCAGAGGCAATGAAGAGCTGGGCTGTAAGTAACGGCGCCACTCATTTCACCCATTGGTTCCAGCCACTGACAGGATTTACGGCTGAAAAGCATGATTCGTTTATTACCCCATCTCCTGATGGAAGGGTTATGATGGAATTCTCCGGTAAGGAGCTCATCAAGGGCGAGCCTGATGCATCATCATTCCCATCAGGAGGGCTACGTGCCACATTCGAGGCCAGAGGATATACAGCATGGGACCCGACATCATATGCATTCTTAAAAGATAAGACACTATGCATACCGACTGCCTTCTGTTCCTATAAGGGTGAAGCACTCGACAAGAAAACACCGCTACTCAGAAGCATGCAGGCCATCAACAAATCGTCCCTGCGCATTCTCAAGCTTTTCGGAAACACAGATGTCAAGAGCGTAAAAACAAGTGTCGGACCAGAGCAGGAATACTTTTTAATTGACAAGGCTCTCTACCTCAAGCGTAAGGACCTGATCTACACAGGACGCACTCTTTTCGGCTCCTCCTCTCCTAAGGGACAGGAAATGGACGACCACTACTTCGGTTCAATCAAGCCGAGAGTAATGGAGTTCATGGAAGACCTCAACGTTGAATTATGGAAGCACGGCATTCTTGCTAAGACTGAGCACAATGAAGTTGCTCCCTCCCAGCACGAAATGGCCCCGATTTATACGACAACCAACATCGCAACTGACCACAACCAGCTCACAATGGAGCTCATGCAGAAGGTTGCAGACAGGCACGGACTCGTTTGCCTCTTACACGAAAAGCCCTTCAGCGGTGTAAACGGCTCGGGTAAACACAACAACTGGTCGCTCGGAACAAACACAGGCGTCAACCTCCTTTCCCCTGGTGAAACTCCGTACGAAAACGCACAGTTCCTTCTCTTCCTTGTTGCAGTCATAAAGGCTGTTGATGAGTATCAGGATCTGTTGAGAATAAGCGTTGCATCGGCATCGAACGACCATAGACTCGGAGCAAACGAAGCACCTCCTGCAATTGTTTCAATCTTCCTCGGAGACGAACTGGAGTCCATCATCGAATCTATCGAGAACGACAGCCTCTACAGTGGCACGAAGAAGAAGACGATGAAGCTAGGAGCTGAGGTACTTCCAAAGTTCCTTCGTGATACTACGGACCGCAACAGAACAAGCCCGTTTGCATTTACAGGAAACAAGTTCGAGTTCAGAATGCTCGGTTCTTCTGCATCAATCAGTGATGCCAACACATATCTCAATAGTGCTGTTGCCTCCGTTCTTGATGAATTTGCAGAAATCCTTGAGAAGAGCACCGACTTTGAGAAGGATGTACACACCATCATCAGAGAGACAATCATCAAGCACAAGAGGATTATCTTCAACGGCAACGGCTACGAAGAGGAATGGGTTGAAGAGGCAAAGAGAAGAGGACTCTCGAACTACCGCACTACTCCCGACTGCATCCCGCACCTTATGGATAAGAAGAATGTCGAGCTACTCACAAGAGAACATATCTTCAGCGAAAAGGAAATACTCTCACGTACCGAGGCAACTCTCGAGAACTATGCAAAGACAGTCATGATTGAAGCCAACACGATGATTGAGATGACGCATAAGGACTTCCTGCCCGCTATCTCAAGCTTCACATCCGAGCTATTATCAACACTAGAGAAGAAGACATCGTTCTCCCTCGATGTCAACTACGAAAAGAAGACAATCTCGAGACTGACAAGCCTAACGGAAAAGATTGTTGCAGTAACGGAAGAGCTTGAAGAAGCAGAGGGAAAAGAGAAGAGCATGAAGAAGGAAAGCGAAAAGGCAGACTTCGTACGTGACTCGATTATTCCGAAGATGACAGTTCTCCGCACATGCGTTGATGAGGCTGAAACACTAGTCTCGCGCTCCTACTGGCCGGTTCCGACATATGGCGACCTATTGTTCTCGGTGAGGTAATTTATGTGCTCGATAATGGCTGCTGCCAGAAAAGACATTTCTTTGGATAAGTTTATCCTCCACTTCAATAAGACAATCTCCCGCGGTCCCGATCAACAGAAAGTGATTGAGAAGGACGGCTGGTACCTCGGATTCAACAGGCTCTCGATTATGGGCCTGAGCCCGAGTGGCATGCAGCCCTTCGTTCTTGACGGCAGTGCTGTAGTATGTAACGGAGAGATTTACGGCTTCGAGAAGATTAAGAAGGACTTGGAAGAGAAAGGCTACTCCTTCTCTTCCTCCTCAGACTGCGAAGTTCTCCTTCCGCTCTGGAGGGAGAAAAGGGAGAAGATGTTTCCTCTTCTTGATGCAGAGTATGCACTTATTATATATGATGAAGAGACCAAAAGCCTCGTTGCTGCCCGCGACCCCGTCGGCATAAGGCCACTCTACTATGGCTATACTCCCTCGTCTACGATTTGCTTTGCCTCTGAACCGAAGAACCTCCTCGGGATTGTCGATAAGATTCTCCCCTTCCCTCCAGGATACTATTACATGGATGGGAAGTTCACACCGTACTCAGAGATATGGAAGACTGAGAAATACTCTCAAGACAACGAAAAGGAAGCGGAGAAGAAGATAAAAGAGCTTTTAATTAAAGGCGTTGAGAAAAGACTTGTCTCTGACTCGAAAATCGGCTTTCTGCTCTCGGGCGGCCTCGACTCATCGCTTGTATGTGCAATAGCCCAGAAGTGCTCATCGTCTCCAATAAAAACATTCGCAATCGGAATGGAGGGGGACGCAATCGACCTCAAGTATGCAAAAGAGACAGCGGATTATCTCAAAAGTGACCACACCGAAGTAATCATGACGAAGGAAGAGGTGCTATCATCACTCGACGATGTAATATACCTCCTCGGGACTTATGACATAACAACCATAAGAGCATCGATGGGTATGTATCTTGTGTCGAAATACATACATGAGAATACAGACTTGAGGGTTATACTCACCGGCGAGATATCTGACGAGCTTTTTGGCTACAAGTACACAGACTTTGCGCCATCCGCAAGCGAGTTCCAGCTTGAAGCAGAGAAAAGAATAAGAGAAATCCACATGTACGATGTTCTCAGAGCTGACAGGTGCATAAGCGTGAATTCCCTTGAAGCTCGTGTTCCATTCGGTGACCTGGAGTTCGTAAAGTACGTTATGAGCATAAATCCCGCATTAAAGATGAACACTCATAACAAGGGAAAATATCTCTTGAGAAAGGCATTTGAAGGTGACTATTTGCCGCACGACATACTCTACAGAGAAAAGGCTGCATTCTCCGATGCTGTCGGCCACTCGATGGTTGATTACCTAAAAGAGAAAGCAGAGAATATGTACTCTGATGAAGAGTTTGAAGAGAAGAGGAAGAAATACACCCACGCTCAGCCTTTTACAAAGGAAAGCCTCATGTACCGTGAGATATTTGAAAAGTATTATCCGGGACAGAGCCAGATGGTCGTGGATTTCTGGATGCCTAATAAGAAGTGGAAGGGATGCGACGTAAACGACCCCTCTGCAAGAGTTCTCTCCAACTACGGCTCTAGCGGTGTTTGAGAATTAGAGTTAATATACCCCTGTGTTCGACTATCATGCCCACAGGGGTCTTTTAACAGATAAAGCCTATGTATGTACCTCCTCTCCTCTGGAGGCCCCGCTTATAAGTGAATATAAGTATAAGGCGTGTGGTCTTCTTCCGGGAGAAGATGGACGGGTTGAGGAGATAGAAGACTGGGTTAAAAGGGGGTACGGCGTCGGGGAAGTCGGGCTCGACAAGAGATTCGGCAGTCTTGAAACCCAGATTGATAACTTCAAAAAAGCCCTAAAAATAGCAAAGCACTACTCTGTCCCCGTCACAATTCATGCCGTGGGCCACATCGACATAGTTCTATCGTTGTTGAAGGAGATAAAACCTCCCCTATTCATTTTCCACTCCTTTCATTCGAGTCTTGAAGTTGCCCGCGAGATAGAAAGGATGGGAGGATACATATCGCTCTCGCCAAAGGATGTAAAGACAAAGCACTTTCTCCCCCTCATAAAAAACACATCATTTTTAATCGAGACAGATATGCCAACTGGAAAAGAAGAGGAAGAAAAGCTTGAGAATCTCTATAGATATATATCCACCATACTCGATAGGGAGCTGACAATCCCTTCAATTTTGTAAAGAAACACCCTTCTTTTGTAAAGTTTTCTCTCTCTTATGTAAATTTAATTTTACATTACTTCAAAACCCTGACAAAAAACGTGATTGACGGCGGTTAAAGAGGCATAGGAGAAAACCATGAAAAAAAGAAACTTATTTTTAATTGCAATTACCATCATTATCGCTTCTCTCTTCGTATCATGCTCAGCCGATGGAGGTGGAGACGGACTCGCATATGCCGTGCTATCGATTACGAATGACAGGGCGCGCACAATCTCATCAGGAAATGACAGCGTCGAGATTACGAAATACTATGTAAAACTCACACCAGAAAAACTCACAAAAACTTACGAAATGACCTTCGACAAAAATGAGAGTGGCACATACGAAATCGAAGGGGTCATTCCGGGTGATTACACTGTTCTCGTAGAGGCAAAAACCAAGGATGATACCAAAGTCTCCGAGGGCACAACCACACATAGGTTCACAAGAGGTGACGGCAGAACGTCTTTCGCAGTCACACTCAACACCCTTTACGGCAACCAGGACACAACAATAACATATACCTGGGATACCAATATCTACAACGCTAGTGCAACCCTGGAGCTCGCAATAAAAGATGAAAAGGGAAACGCAGTAACAACAACCGGATGTATTAACTCTTCCAGCGGAAAGGCAGTCTTCACGAAAAATCTTGCAGCGGGATCATATCTCTTTGTGGCTTCCCTTAAGGAAGGCGAATACACCGTTCTGGGTTATACCGAAGTCGTCAGAGTCACCAACGGCTCTGCTCTTACGCACACAATCAACCTTACATCCTTCGGGGTATCATCAGAAGTAAATACAGCATCAATCAACTCTTCTTCTTTATATGTTCCTCTTACAGGCACATTGCGCTTCTATGATGATGAAGGTTTCGGAGGAGCAGAACTTACGATTACAAATCTCCCGGCCGGAATAACAGCGAACGATGTGATGATTACCTGGTACGTCGAAGATTATGTTATAGAAGAGGATTCTAAAAAAGGAGGCATGACTGCCAAATTCGACACGATGGGGCCGACAACAATTGTAACAGCTGTAATGCAATGCGAAAAAACAGGCTCGATGGGGTCCGTTACGGGCTTATATATAGAAGAATAAAGACTTGTTCTTACCCATAATTTATTCCCCTTCCGCCTTCCCGGATTTATCCGGGAGGGCATTTAAAAAAGCCACCGCAAAAACGATGGCTTACCGCATATAAGAATTACTTTTTCTTATGTCTCATTGCTCTGAGCTTTTTCTTTCTCTTATGAGTTGCGATCTTATGCTTTTTTCTTTTTCTTCCGCAAGGCATCTTTGAATGCTCCTTATTCCAATTGGATTTTGTAATTACCCCACCATTATGGTAGTTAGTTAATTTTGAGTCAATAGAGTTTAACCAACATTGCCGTCAGTATATTTGTGGACAGTAAGTTTTTTGCCGTCCTTCCCTATAGCTTTTCCGTCAACTGTTACAACGCCGCCCACAGTCTTCATGGGTAGAGCAAAGAAATGGTCGCTCTTGAGATATGTTGTAATCTTCTCTGTCTCGGGCTGTCCCTCGTACTCGAGAACTGTTCCCGGCTCGAAATCATCGGCGAAGATGACCTCACATGTCGAATGGGAATCATCATTCTTATCAGATGCTGCAAGAAGCATACCGTAGCTCTTGACTCCCCTGAAATTAGCAGGCTTGAGGTTGGAGACAAGTACTATATTGTGGCCAAGAAGCTCTTCGCGTGTGTAATACGGCACAATTGATGATACGATTGTTCTCGGCTCCTCTTCACCACAATCAAGCTTAAGAATATAAAGCTTATCGCCCTCGGGGTGCTTTTCGCACTCGACAATTTTACTGACCTTTAAAATTACTTTGTGTGCCCAGTTTTCCAATAATGATTTTTCTTCGTCCATTTTATTTTCTTCCTTTTTATTCTCGTTTTTTTTCTTCTCTTCCCTCTCACTCTGGGAACCGCTGTAGCGTGCTCTGAGTTCATCGATGGTCTTATCTTCAAGCTTATTAAAGAGTAAGCTTACTTCCCCTATTTTAATTTCACCTTCAAATGAGCCGATATTCTTCCACTCGAGGTTTTCTCTTTCCCCAAGGAAGGAAAGAATCTTTGCTCCAGCCGACGGCATATAGGGGGTAATCATGACACCCAGGTCCCTGATAAGATAAAGAAGTGTCCTCAATAGCTTTTCAGCTTCCTCCGGATTCTCCACTCTCTTCTTCCACGGCTCTCCATCCTGGAAGGCCTTGTTGCCAATGTCGGAAAGGGCAAATATAGCCCTGAGGGCATCGCGCTCTTCCGCCTTTTCAAGGAGGGATGTTATCTCATCTTCCTTCTCTCTGATAATTGAAACAAGCTCTTCATCGCACTTACCTTCTGATAGCGTTCCGTTATAGAAGCGTTTGACAAATGTAAGGGTTCTGTTTACAAGGTTGGAGAGGTTTCCGATAAGCTCCTTATTAACCTTTTCCTGCAGGTCCTTCCAAGTGAAAGTAAAGTCCTGCTTCTCGGGTCTATTATAGAACATGTAGAAGCGCCATACGTCAGCGGGTATTCCCGTCTCCTCGACATCGTTGCCGAAGACCCCTATTCCTCTGCTCTTACTGAACTTTCCTCCCTCATAATTAAGGTATTCAGTTGAGGACATATGGTGAAGCATTGTCCACTTCTCACCTGTTGCGAGTAAAGACGAAGGGAAGATTACGGTATGGAATGGGATATTATCCTTACCGATGAACTGGAAGAGCTCGGTATTCTCCGGGTCTCTCCACCAATATTCCCAGTCATCAACCTTATTGGCCGTAATCGATATGTATCCGATAGGAGCATCAAACCAAACATAGAAGACCTTGTCTTCATAGCCTTCCTTCGGAACCGGTATACCCCACTTGAGGTCTCTGGTGATACACCTTTCCTGAAGACCGTCACGAATCCAGGATGATGTAATCTGGACTGCGTTCTTAGCCCAGAAGCCCTCAACGCTTGCCTTTTCCATCCACTTCTGGAGCATTGGGAGTGCTTTCGGTAGGTTTATATAGAGGTTTTTCGTCTTTCTTATCTCGGGAGTACTTCCACAGACAGAACACTTACTGTCAATGAGCTCAGTCGGGTCAAGAAGCGAACCACAGGAATCACATTGGTCACCGCGCGCCCCTTCATAGCCACACTTCGGGCACTTTCCGCTGACATAACGGTCTGCAAGGAACCTCTTGCAAGTCGGGCAGTAGAGCTGTTCGGTCTCCTTCTCTGTTATATAGCCGTTCTTGTCGACACAATTAAATATGTGCTGGACAATCTCGGTCTGCTTGGGAGTACTTGTGCGTCCGAAGTAGTCGAAATTTATATTGAACCATCTGTAAATGTCTTCATGTATCTTATGATACCTGTCACATAGTTCTCTGGGTGTTACACCTTCCTGAAGCGCCTTTGTCTCGCTTGCCGTACCGTATTCATCGGTACCGCATATGTATAGTGTTTCATATCCACGGGAGCGACAGAAACGTGCGAAAACATCTGCACTCAAAACCTGTGTGAGGTTGCCGAGGTGCGGAATATTGTTTACATAAGGTAATGCTGATGTGATTAATCTTTTCTTCATAACAGAGTGATTATATTTAAAGCCGAAATAAAATAAAAGAGTCTCGTTTACCCTTTTATGCTATACTCTCCACATGGATGAAGTTCAGAAAATATACCACTATCTCAACACCACCGACAAAACTCTTGTCTTCACATCTGAAACCACCGCCCGTAATGCACTATTGTCGTTTATCGAAAAGTATCCGGGGAAGGCTGTATTTCCAGATAGAGCAATTAGTTGGGATAGATTTCTTCTTTCTCTTAAAGATACTTCTCAAAAGCGCGAGATAACCAAAACAGAGCGTAAGGTATTCGCATACTCCTTTCTCAAGAACGGAGGGCTCGAGAAAATGGAGACATTTGCATCTCCAGAGTACAAAGAAAGCGCACTTAGCTACTCGTCCTACATAGCGTCTCTTCTTCCCGCTTTTCCTTCCGAGGATGATTCGATTATCTCATCGATTCCGAAGAAAATGCTGAATGATATAAAGATCATCAGAAAAGCATATTGCGAATATTTAGAGAGTCATAATCTCTTTGAAAGGAATTACATTTCTCCCGACTACTCAAAAATCGAGAAGGATAGCTATGTTTTCGTCTTTCCATCCACATTCACTTCCGCCGAAGCCGATAAGATAGTCTCACTCAACCTTGTTGATGTAATTAAAGAGGATAAAGGAGAAGAGAGACTTATCGAGTACGAAAACTCCCTCTCCGAGATACGCTCCACTCTCAGGGCGATAGAGAAAGACCGTGAAAAATACAATGACGACGAGATAGCAATAACAAGTTCTTCTCTTTCGACTTATAGGCCTTATCTAGAGAGCGAAGCAAAGATTAGAGATATCCCCCTCGTCTTCACGTCCTCCGAAATGCTCTCGACCTACCCTGAGGGAAGGCTGATGCAGCAACTCTACGCCCTCTATTCATCATCGTGGGCTTTTGAAGAGATGAAGAAACTTCTTCTTGACCCGATTTATCCCTTCAAGGATAGAGAGAAGTTTATTTCAATACTGCGACGCGCAGTCGACAAAAGGATTGAGGACAAGGGAATAAAAAGCTGGATGAGTGTCCTTGAAGGAGACGAGAAGACTCTTCTTTTGTCACTTATCCAGAGCGTTCAAAGGATAGTAAAGAGCTCCAAGAGCAGAATGACTCTTCTCTCAATAAAGGAATTCAGGGACACATACTTCATAGAAGGTAAATGGAATGAAGAAGAGGACAGAGTCTTCGGCTCCATTCTAAATCTTCTAGAATCCATGGGCGACGATGACATAAGCGACCTCTTCTCGCTCTTTCTCTCCCTTCTCAACGAGACGGGCTATGTCGAGAAAAGCGAAAATAAGGCGGGAATCAAAGTATATGCCTACCCCGCATCATGTGGCCTCATCACAAAGGTCCATTACATAATAGGACTCGATGACAGAACAGTGGAAAAGAAAATAGACGACTACCCGTTTCTTCTTTCTAGTGGAAGGGAGGTAAGAAACATAACCGACAGCCTCTTAAACCTCTACCGCTCGTCTCACTTTACAGAGAAGACCGTACTCTCCGGGACGACTGAGGGTTTTGACGGTGCGCGCCTATTACCTCCCCTTTTTCTTGAGGGCGCGGTAAAATTAAAAGCCCCATCTAGCGATGCATATACAGAGGAAGGGGAATACTGGAGGAAAAATAAAAAAAGCAACATCAAGCCTTATCAAGCGCAATATCTTTCCTATGAGAAGGCAAAGAACACTTCCCTCAAGGGACGAAAGGGAGAGGTTAAAATCAAAAGCTTTGTCGATGAGAATATATCTCTCTCCGTTTCAAAAGTCAGGGACTATGATCAATGCCCATACCGTGGCTATGTGTCGACAAGGCTGAAAATCGACGAAAAAAACTTCTCACCCCTCCTCGAGGACCCGAGGGCTGTCGGCGTTATACTCCATAACACTATCGAAAGAACACTCGAAGAGGCCGGGTGCATTGTTGATATAGATGACGAAAGGCTGGAGTTTATTTTTCTCGAGGAACTAGAGAAGGCAGTGAAGAGAAGAGACATAACAACAGCCTATACCTACGAACATATTAAGGGTAAATACGAAAATAAACTCGAAGGCATAAAGAGCGCGAATAAGGCACCTCTCTACTCTTCTCTCAATCTTGTTCAAAACGAAGTACCAATCTCCGGCTACCCTTTAACCGGAGAGGTAACGATAAACGGCAGAGTCGACACAATCCTCTCAAACGGCGAGAAGAAATACATAATCGACTGGAAGACGGGAGGAAGCAGCGACTACTCCTCATCATCCCTTTCAGATACCAGCCTCCAGATAATCCTATACGCGCTTCTACTCGATGATGATATAGCCGGAGGAGCCTTCTACTCGATAAAAGACGAGAATTACAAGGTAGTATGGCCGACGGAAAGCTACTATCAGAAGAACGGCGTAAAGAAGACGGAGGGATATACAAAGGAGGCAGTTATAATCAACTCGAAAGAACGCCTTGAAAAGATAATTACTCATCTCGAAAAAGGCGATTTCACGCCCCATGCTAAGGCAGGTAATTGTTCATTATGCCCATACTTTAGACTCTGCCGCTCGAGATTTGCCGTATCTAAGGAGGTAAGAGATGACAAGTGAAGTAGAAAAGAAATTCCTTTCTTTTACTAAGAAGAATGGTTTTGATATTACAAACCCATCATCCAATCAACATAAGGCAGTACTTTCAGATAGCTACTCCGTCCTCCCTGCTGGCGCGGGAAGCGGAAAGACAACAGTCCTGACATACAGATTTCTGCGTCTTATCATGGACGATGAGAAGGATATACACAGCGATGAGATCCTCACCATAACATTCACAAGAGCCGCAACAAGCAGCATGAGGGCGAAAATTTATCTAATTTTAAAGAAAGCAAGAAATGAAGGGTTAATTGACGAGGAGGAGATAGCTAGATTCACAAATGCCGAGATATCGACAACGGACAGCTTCTGCTCGAAAATCGTCCGCCTAGACTCTGTTCGCTACGGTCTCTCACCCTCATTTGCTATCGAGGACGATGATGATTTAAAGGCCTTTATATCATTAACGCTAAAGGAGATAATCGAGGATAAGATAGAGAAAGAGAAGGAGTGCAGATTGATTGCATCCCTCATTCCTTTTGACGATTTATTATCGCTTTTCATCACCATCACTCATAGCTACATCAATATTGCCTCCCCCTTCCCTTCAGATAGCCGAGAGTTATATGAGAAGACTAAGGCAGAAGCGAAGAATATAATCGAAAGAGAAAAGAAAAAGACAAAGGAGAGACTTTCCTCACTTACATCTACATTCCTCACCCTTTTTTCTGTTTGCCCTAGCATAAAGGACGATGTCGAGCACGTAAATAATATAAATAATTATCTCATTACTGGAGAAGAAATAAATACTTCCTTTACAAAGAAGCGCACAGTAAAGGAGAAGCCTGATAAAAATGATGATTTTGGTTCCCTCAAAAAAGATATAAAAGAAAAGCTAACTTTCTATATTGACCTCGAATCATACTCCGACGAGGAAAGCTTTTCCCTCCTTAAGGGCTATTCGTCACTCCTCACAGAATTCCAGGATAGGATAATCTCTCATAAACGGAAAGAGGGCCTTCTCACCTTTCACGACATCGTACTTCTCTCCATCGACATACTCAAAACCAACCCTTCTTTAAGGCATTACTACAACAATAAATATAAGAGGATAATGGTCGACGAGTTCCAGGACAACAATGAGGAGAATAAGAGGCTCATATACCTTCTTGCCACCTCCCCTCTCTTCACATCAACCGACAGATACCCCTTAATCAATGACATAATCGTTGACAAGATTTTCATGGTAGGAGACGAAAAGCAGTCCATCTACAAATTCAGGGGTGCCGATGTATCTGTTTTCAAGAATATCAAAAATGACATTGGAGAAGAGAGGGTCCTTCCTCTCTCGGAGAACTTTAGGAGCGAAAAGGGGCTCATCGATAAAATAAACACAATCTTCAACTCGAAAATCATGCCGTCGAAGGAAGAAGAGAGTGCAGACTATGAAGCTGAGTACACTCCCCTTACAAGCAGAAAGGAGAGAGTGAGGAGCACAATAAGTTTCAGATACATGAACGCCACAGGGGAGAGGGACGACGAGAGCGCATCATCCTCCGAGTGCGAGGCATATGAAGTCGCAAGAATAATTAAAGAGGAGATTCTCGGACTGGAAAAAGAAAAATATATGGTCTGGGACAATCCATCCTCATCTCTGAGAGAGCCCACCTATGATGATATAGCAATACTATTAAAGAAAACATCAAACCAAAGCGACTTTGAGAAGGCACTCAGGCTTTTCAACATACCCTTCACCGTTTCAGATAACAAGTCCCTTACTCAGGATGCTGTTATGTGTGACTTCTATTCCATTCTGCAGTATTCAGTATACGGCGACGACGACCTACTTTCCTTTGCGTCCCTCCTCAGGTCTCCGTTTGTAAACATGGGAGATGAGGATATCGAAATCGTAATCAAGAACACAAGAGAGAAGAAGAAGAGAGAAGAGAGTGTCAGTGAGGACGGGAAAAATAAGCTCAATATATTAGAAGAACTAATGACTGAACTTAAAGAGAAGGAAGAGAAAGAGAGCCTCAGCGCGCTCATACACTACCTCTGGTATGACAGGGGCTACAGATTTTTAATTGAAAGCGAAAGCGATAATTACAGCTACGCCGAACACTACGACTATCTCTTTTCAATTGCCTCCGATTACGATGCCTCCCAGAAAGGACTCGTTGCATTTCTCGATGCCGTCCGACCAACCCTCGGAGACGAGTCACCATTTAAGGATCAATCGATTCTCAGGGAGAAGAGAAGCGGGGTCACAATCGAGACAATCCATAAGTCAAAAGGGCTTGAGTACCCTATCGTCTTCGTTTCTGATATGGGCGGAAAAAACACTAGCGATAGATACACGATAACCCGTCTTCCTTCTTCACTACCCCTTCTGCCCTACTTTGTGACAAAAGACAGAAAGCTTAAAAACCCTGTTGCTGTTGCTCTCAAAAAAGAAGATAACATGATGGAGAATGCCGAGACTAAGAGGGTTTTATACGTTGCTGCAACAAGAAGCGAACATCACCTTATATTTACATCGGTATTCGGTAAGAAGTCGATGAGTAAAGGCTCCCTTACCAGGCCGAAAACGGATAGTTACAACTCGATGCTTCAGTATTTCATCGAGGGCATAGATTTCGATTTAGAAGGCGGGTCAAACATAATCGAGACGAGAGAGTTCGGGGATGTAAAATACTACACATTCAGGGAGAAAAGAAAGAGAAGCACAAAACCTGAAGGCATTGATAATTGGTACCTCGAGCATAGAACGCCGAAAGAAGAAAAGCCAATAGAGCGAAAGGCCGTAACATCACTCGAAACATACGAGATTTCAAATGAGAAAAATGTGACATTCCTTCCCTCTGTAGAATTCGATTCAATACTCAATGAAGGAGAATATGAAGACGAAGAGAGAAAATCCCTCATAACGGAGTTTGGCACTCTGACTCATCTTCTAATAGAGTCGGGAGTCAAGAATACCGATGCCGACACATCAACCTTCTTCATGGATGAAAAGAAGCGGGAGAGAATAATTTCATCTTCTATCGCCCTTCGTGACGGTTTTCTCTCCTCTTCCTTCTATAAAAGCCTATCAGGGTACAGGTTATATCCTGAGAGGAAGATTCTAATTAAGGACGGAGAAAGCATTGTCGAAGGAATCATCGACCTCTTATGCATAAGCGACGAGAAGATAATTATTGTCGACTACAAGACAGACTCAGTGCGTATTCCCGAAAGGCACAGAGCACAGCTTGATTACTATAAAAAGGCTATAGAGACAATATATAGTTACAGGAAAGTTGAAACATACCTCTATTACCTGCGCTCTAGAGAAGCGCTCCTACTGGAGTAGAAAAGGATAAATCTATATTATTCGGGGAGAGGAGACTTATTTATGTCGCTATCACAGATAATCATTGTACTTCTACTCGGTATCATAGAAGGAATCACCGAGTGGCTTCCGATATCGAGCACGGGGCACATGCTGCTCTTTGATTCATTTCTTGTTCTTGACGCATCTGCCGAGTTCAAGAATATGTTCTTCGTAGTAATACAGCTAGGGGCAATACTAGCAGTAGTTGTACTCTATTGGCATAAACTATGGCCCGCAGCAATAGAAGAAGGCAAAGTAAAACTTAAGAAAGAGACCCTATCTCTATGGGGAAAGACAATAGTTGCAATCATCCCGTCAGGCATCGTCGGCGTTCTCTTTGACGACTGGATGGACGAGCATCTTCATACTCCCCTTGTAATCTCGATCGCCCTTATAGTTTACGGCGTCTTATTCATATTGATTGAAAGGAAAAACAGAACACGTGTTGCCATTACATCTTCCACTGTCGACATTACATACCGCATGGCACTTTCCGTCGGACTCTTTCAAATTCTTTCCCTCGTTCCCGGCACCTCCCGTAGCGGTGCAACCATCATGGGAGCACTAATCCTCGGACTCGACAGGACTACAGCAACGGAATTTTCATTCTTCATGGGCATTCCCACAATGGCCGGGGCATCGCTAATCAAGATACTCAAGTTCGGCTTTAACTTCACAACAAACGAGATAATCATCCTCCTTCTTGGAACGGTAACCGCCTTCATAGTTTCTTTACTTGCTATCAGATTCCTTATTTCCTACATAAAGAAGAAAGATTTCACGGCATTCGGCATTTACCGCATAATTCTCGGAGCCCTCATACTCATAGCACTCGCAGCAAACATAATATAGAGATAAAGCCAAATTTCTACTCCCCCGTTATCGAATTGACGGGGATTTTTTGTGCAGAACTGTCTTAATTGTAAAATTTTCTTAACAATTGCCTCATATTTTGACAAATATTGAAAATACCCTGCTTTATATATGGAGGCAAAAAATGAATCAATTGAACAACATCATTTTGGAAGGCACACTCATCAATGAACCGGAAGTAGTGGCAAAAAGCACCATTACGCAAAGCAGACTTGTTAAATTCACAATCGCCAACGAAAGGTATTACAAGGACGTGAATGGAACTTCAAAAAAGGAGGTACTCTATTTAGTAATACAATGCTGGGGAGAACTCGGCGAGAAAGCCCTCACCAACATCCACAAAGGTATGATAGTTAGAACTGTCGGCCGTTTGATGATGTGCAGGTGGGAGAATAAGGCGGGAGAAAAACGTAGTACAATAGAAATTGTATGCAATCACATCGAATATCGGGCTAACCGCAATAAGGATGCAAAGCTCGAAATCATCGAAGACACAAACAAAGAAGCGGACAACCTTTCGGACACCACCGTCCTTTATGAATTCTGATTCTGCGGCATAGAAATATGCCGTAGAAAAAGGAAAACGGGTTATAAAAATGCCAGAAAAAGACAGCACGACGAAAGAGTATATCCACGACAACAAGGTATTTGCGGATGCGTTCAACTACTTTCTTTATGACGGGGAAAGCGTAATCAACCCGGATGACCTAAAAGATCTCGATTCAACGGAACTTGCTATCCCGTATTACGA
>CAVJEL010000011.1:0-34576 GCA_963648635.1 Ruminococcus intestinalis | reverse complement strand
AAAACTTTTGCACTAGGACACTAAATGACCTAGTACCCGTCCTATACTGTACTCACATAAGGAGACAAAAGATGACTTATTCAGAGACAAGAGAGATGTACACTATTTTCTACGCTGTAGGGGAAATGAAGGAAAAGGAAAGAAATGGAAAATTGTTAAACGCACTTAAACTCCTTCTTTTCTGGTTTCTACCTTATTCCGTAACGGCATTCTACACTGTAAAGGGCTTCAACCTCAGTGGTGTTCAATGCTATGTGACCTCTTTCGTTATACTTGCACTTTCTTTTCTTTTTTCTTTAGACGCGTTGAAAAGGGAAAGAGTGTATTCTCTCCTCTCTCTCTTCTGTTCTATCCTTATTGCCGTTTCTTCTGCCCTGACGGTACTTCTTTAGGGCTGGTAACCCAACACCTTTTTTAACCGGGCTCATAACCCGGTTTTCTTGCTTTTCCTTTTCTCCTTTTAGGTTTATGCTCAAAGCATGAGTAATTTAATTGAAAGATATAAATCATTCCTTGACAACGGAAAAACCGAAAGGGAATGTGTCAACACGGCTATAGCTTTAGCAAAGGAAAAAGGCTATAAGGATTTAAGTGATGTTTGCTCTCTCAAGAGCGGAGACAAGGTATATGTCAACAATTACGGAAAGGCAGTTGCCTTCTACCATATCGGGAAGGGCGATATCGAAAAAGGGATGAATATCCTGGGAGCACATATCGACTCCCCGCGCCTCGATGTAAAGATGAACCCGCTTTATGAAAGCGACGGCCTCGTGTACCTCGACACACACTACTACGGTGGAATCAAGAAGTATCAATGGGTAACACTTCCTCTTGCAATACACGGCGTTGTATGTAAGACAAACGGAGAAGTAATATCAGTCAGAATCGGTGAAGACGATGATGAATATACATTCTGTATTTCAGATATCCTCCCGCATATGGCTCAGGAGCAGATGAAGAAGACCGCAAGCGAGTTCATTCCAGGAGAAGATTTAGACCTCATTGTAGGACTGGGTGAAAAAGAGAGCGACGAGAAGAAGGAAGAAGATAAAAAGGAAGAGAAGGAAAAGGCAAAGAAGAGAATCCTCGCTGTCCTCAAAGAAAAGTACAACATAACAGAGAAGGATTTCCTTTCCTCCGAACTCGAAATTGTCCCGAGCGGCAAGGCAAGATACCTCGGCTTCGATAAATCGATGGTACTCGCTTACGGACAGGACGACAGAATATGCTCATTTACATCTCTTGATGCACTTCTCGAAGGTGAGACTGAAGAAAGAACAAGCGTCTGTCTTCTTGTCGACAAGGAGGAAATCGGATCTACAGGTGCTACAGGCATGGACTCAAGGTTCTTCGAAAACGCAACAGCAGAAGTGCTCGACAAAATGGGAAGGTATTCTTCTCTTACACTCCAGAGGGCAATGCGTAACTCAATGATGCTCTCAAGCGACGTCAACTCAGCCTACGACCCGCTTAACAGCTCACTCTATGACAAACGTAACTCATCTTTCCTCGCAGGAGGTGTAGTCTTCAATAAGTATACAGGTTCCCGCGGTAAGAGCGGAGCTAGCGATGCAAACCCTGAGTTTATCTCCAAGCTCAGGGCAACACTTGAGAAGAACAATATACCCTACCAGATGGCGGAGATGGCTAAAGTCGATGTAGGTGGCGGCGGAACAATTGCAAAGTTCTCGGCATACTACGGCATGCAGGTAATCGACTGTGGAGTTGCAATACTATCAATGCACGCTCCATGGGAGATTTCAAGCGTAAAGGACATTGAAAGCGCAAAGAACACATACAAAGCATTCCTTACTATAAAGTAAGAGAATCGAGTAAACCAATAATGCCCGGAGAAATACCGGGCATTATTACATAATATGTATATCTACATATAAACTAACTACTTAATTGTAGAAAAGAATGTCGGAGTATGTTGGGAACGGCCAGTATTCGCGACCCATTGTCAACTCCAATTCGTCACATATCTTTCTTATTTCCTTCATCCTCGGAATAACATCCGTCTGGTAGTAGTGAGACTGCAAGGAGCCCGAAAGACTATGCGCTTCGTTGATTGTAATCTTGAGAATGCAACACTCTCCGTATAATGCGTTGGAGAGCCTTGTGATTTTGCCAAGGACTTCCTCTTCGCTTTCCGTTGTTGCGGAAGGCAGGGCTTCTTTTATTTTTATAATACTCTTTGCTAGTTCTGACGAGTACTTCACTGCAGCCGGGTATATGTCACGGATGGCGATATCATACATGGTGAGAGCTTCGATATTCACACTCTTCGAGTATTCTTCGTGATGAATTTCCTTCCTGCTCTCGACTTCCTTTGCGCTGTATATTCCGAACTCACCGAAGAGTTTGATGTTCTTTTCCGCTGTATATTGATCAAAGGCATCAGGTGCGCTCTCAAGGATTAAGAGTCCCCTCTCTTCAGCTTCCTCCTTCCACTCTGGAGCATAGGCATTGCCGTTGAAGACAATTCTCTTATGCTCACTGTAGACCCTTCTCACAAGTTCTGTTACAGCCTCATTCAAATTCTCGGCATCCTTGAGCTCAGAGTAGAAAGACTTGAGTGAAGATGCAACGGAAGTGTTGAGTACAACAAGTGGTCCGGCAACAGAGAACGAGGATCCCGGCATACGGAATTCAAACTTGTTTCCGGTGAATGCTAAGGGACTTGTTCTGTTGCGGTCAGACGAGTCACGTGGGATTTCAGGAAGAACATGAACACCAAGTTCAATCTTCTCTCTCTTCTTCTCCTCGCTTCTTGTGCCCTTCTCGATTGATTCGAGTATGGACTCAAGCTCATCACCGATAAACATAGATACAACACTCGGTGGTGCCTCAGAACCTCCAAGTCTCTGGTCATTGCCGAGTGATGATATTGAAACCCTATATAGGTCCTGATACTCGTCAACCGCCTTTATGACAGCAACAAGGAAGAGAAGGAATATTGCATTGTCGGACGGACTCTCACCCGGTTCGAGGAGGTTTACTCCAGTATTAGTGGAGAGTGACCAGTTTATGTGTTTACCCGAGCCGTTTAGTCCCTCGAATGGCTTTTCATGTAAAAGACACGCAAGATGATGTTTCTCGGCAATCTTCTTCATGAGCTCCATGGTTATCTGATTATGGTCAACTGCGACATTGGCAACTGTAAAGACGGGAGCAAGCTCGTGCTGGCACGGTGCAACTTCGTTATGACTTGTCTTTGCGTTTATACCAAGCTTCCAGAGCTCCTTATCTAAATCAGCCATGAATGAGGCAACACGCGTTCTGATTGCACCGAAATAGTGGTCATCCTTTTCCTGTCCCTTTGGACTTCGGGCTCCGAAGAGTGTGCGTCCGGTGAGGATAATATCACGTCGAGCTCTGTAGTCGTTCTCGTCAATCAGGAAGTACTCCTGCTCCGGCCCGACCGTTGCATTAACGCGCCTGATATCATTTTTGCCGAAGAGCGAGAGAACTTTCAGCGCCCATTCGTTCAAAACCTCCATGCTCCTTAATAGCGGAGTTTTCTTATCGAGAACTTCACCCGAATATGAGCAGTAAGCTGTAGGAATACAGAGAGTATCGCCTTTGATGAAGGCATAGGATGTCGGGTCCCAGAATGTATATCCCCTTGCTTCGAATGTCGCCCTGAGGCCACCGGATGGGAAGGATGAAGCATCTGGCTCTCCCTTGATAAGCTCCTTTCCTGAGAATTCCAGGATAACACGTCCTCCCTCTACAGGAGAGATAAAGGCATCATGTTTTTCCGCAGTCATTCCAGTAAGAGGCTGGAACCAGTGTGTATAGTGTGTAGCGCCCTTCTCAACTGCCCAGTTCTTCATTGCGTTGGCAACACTGTTTGCAATGTTGATATCGAGGTCTTTGCCCTCAGCAATGGTCTTCTTAAGTGCCTTATATATGTCTTTGGGGAGACGCTCAAGCATAACCTCGTCATTAAATACCATCGAACCAAAATAGTCTCTAACTGTTTCCATTCTCTTCTCCGTTCCAAATTCTATACCACAAAAAAAGGAGGCCCTCAACAGCTGAGAGCACATTATGGGACTATTGGTGTGGCGAAGCGGGTTCAACCAAAAGATTTCGGCCTATGCGGATTGACGGCCCCGCTACCATCTGACAGCTCTGAACATCAGGAAAGAGATGACAAAAACTCATCATACTGCGCTGTTTTGAGAATATATCCAAAGCCTTTCTTAATGAAAAAGTCCTCCAACTTCTCAAGTATTACCTTTCTTTCTTCTCTACGGCCTATCTCTGTGACTTCTGCTATGAGAGCATCTATCACTTCCGCCTGTGTGTTCCATCTATATATCATCTCAGTGTTCGTCCTATCTCTCAATACACTGTACAGTCATGAAATAAAAGCTACAAACTCATCATACATAGTTGTCTGAAAGTTATCTTCGAATCCTTTTTTACTAAAAAAGACCTTTAAGTTTTCAAGCATCGTCTGCCTCTCCTCTTGTTTACCTTCTACTCTACCTTCTTGTATACATTCATCTACAAGAGAATCAATTACAGCTTCCTGTGCGTTATTTTCTTCCAATATCATCTCAGTGGTCGTCCTATCTCTCAATACACTGTACAATTATGAAATAAAAGCTACAAACTCATCATACATAGTTGTCTGAAAGTTATCTTCAAATCCTGTTTTATTTAGAAAGACTTTCAGACGCTCAAGCGTGGATTTTATACCTTCTACTCTACCTTCTTGTATACATTCATCTACAAGAGAATCAATTACAGCTTCCTGTGCGTTATTTTCTTCCAATATCATCTCAACCTCCGCTCTATACTCCAACATATAGTCTCTAATCTCTTCTGTCTCTTCAGATTCGAGGCAGAACTCAATAGCTTTTGCTACAGCCTGAGCTGTACGACCGTACTCCAAGCACAGCTCATCATATTTAAGGCACCAAACAATATATGCCCTGATTATACCCACGCTGTTACTCAGAGTGAAGTTTTTTACTCGTATTTTTAAGCTTTGTCCCGAAAAGTAACAGATTTCGGTTTCATAATACTCGGGAACATCTCCCGTCCCCGTATATATCGAGATAAAGTAGGGGTTATACATCTCCTTGATTGCCTTACTTCCATATTGCCTGAAATTATAGTTATTGATGTGTCTCTTAATAGTCCTTAGATAATAATCGTCTATACGGAAAACAATGTTGGGGCACTTTGTCGACTGGGCCTCAACAAGAAAGAGATCCTTCCCTCTCACAAGAAAGCCCAAGTCGTTGTAAATCCCGTTGCAAATTACATTTTCTATCGTGACTATCTCTATTTCCTCCTCCTTAACATTCTCTCCCGTGAGTGCAATATATAGCTCCCGAGCATACCTCGGCTTGGAGAAGATAGATGTAAAAACCGAATCCTTCAGATTACGTTTCACCTTGTTTCTTAAATTCTTGATTTCTTCCATACCTTATAAGCGCCTTCTCTGCCCTTTTTTGTCAAAATTTCAAGGCAACATTTTTCTATTCTCAATGTGCCGGCTCGATTTTTTTAAATTCGCTTACTTCCCTTCTTGACACATCACCTCAAAAAGAATAATTATTCTTGCCATATTGAGGATGACATATGGACCTTTTTAAGAAGCTATGGCTCAGAAGAGAGAAAAGGAAAGTTAAGCTTTCCGTCCTTTCTCTCACCTTCCAGGCTGACGAGAGAGGCACTATCGAGTAAATAAAAGGACACCCGGAGAAGGTGCCCTCTTTTTTTGGAGGAATTTATGGCTAAACACATCTTTGTGACAGGCGGAGTTGTCTCGGGACTGGGTAAGGGTATTACTGCAGCTTCCCTCGGAAGACTTTTGAAGGCAAGGGGATTCAAGGTTGCTTCACAGAAGCTTGACCCCTACATGAATGTAGACCCCGGGACTATGTCACCGCTACAGCACGGAGAGGTGTTCGTCACAGAGGACGGGGCGGAGACAGATCTGGATCTGGGCCACTATGAAAGGTTCATCGATGAAAATCTCTCACGCTTTTCAAACCTCACAAGTGGCAAGGTCTATTGGAATGTCCTATCAAAGGAACGTAACGGAGAGTACCTTGGTCACACTGTACAGATTATCCCGCACGTCACAAATGAGATAAAGGAGTTCATATACTCCTGTGGAAGAAAAGAGAATGCCGATGTCGTCATCACGGAAATCGGGGGCACCACTGGCGATATCGAATCACAGCCGTTTCTTGAGGCAATCAGACAGATAGGACATGAAGTCGGAAGCGAGAATGCGCTCTTTATCCACGTAGTACTCGTTCCCTATCTAAAAGCATCTGGCGAGCACAAGTCAAAGCCGGCACAGCACTCCGTAAAGGAACTCATGAGCTCGGGTATCTTCCCCGACATCATCGTACTCAGAAGCGATGAGCCGATTGAAGAGTCGATTAAGGAGAAGGTTGCCCTCTTCTGCAATGTAAAGAGGGACTGTGTCATCGAAAACAAGACTGTTCCGGTACTTTATGAAGCACCCCTTATGCTCCATAGCGAAGGCTTAGATAACGCTGCATGCCGTATTCTACACTTGGAAGACAGAAAACCAGATTTGACAGAGTGGGAGAACATGGTTGAAAGAATCCACTCGGCAGACAAAAAGGTGACAATCGCAATGGTCGGGAAGTACATGGAACTCCACGATGCCTACCTCTCTGTGATGGAAGCTTTGAAGCATGCATCATGGAATGAAGGCGCAACATGTACAATCGACTGGGTCGACAGTGAGACGATCAACGACGAAAATGTCTCCGAGAGACTCAAAAATGCTGATGGTATCCTCATCCCCGGCGGTTTCGGCTACAGAGGTGTCGAAGGTAAGATTGCAGCGACAAAGTATGCACGTGAAAACAAGGTGCCGTTCCTCGGAATATGCCTGGGGATGCAGGTTGCAGTAATTGAATACGCGCGCTCAGTCCTCGGTCTCGAAGGCGCATCGTCATCGGAGTTCGACAAGGACGGAAAATACAGCGTAATCGACCTTATGCCGGATCAGAGAGGCGTAAAGAAAGGTGGAACAATGAGGCTCGGGGCATATCCATGTCAAATCAAGAAAGGCAGTGTCCTTGAAAGCCTATATAACACATCACTCATCGAAGAGAGACACCGCCACAGATATGAGTTCAACAACGACTACAGAGAGCTCTTTGAGAAAAGCGGTATGGACATTGTGGGAACAAGCCCTGACGGAAAACTTGTGGAGGCCGTCGAAATCAAAGACCATCCTTTCTTCCTTGCAGTTCAATTCCATCCCGAGTTCAAGAGCAGGCCCCAGCGTCCGGAACCCTGTTTTACAGGCCTCATAAAGGCTTCTTTAAAGAAGAACTAACTCTCCTCTGCGCCCAGAAGGAGTCCAAGTGACTCCTTCACGCGGGAGAAGATCCAGTACTTTTTAATGCCGTTGGCAGAATAGTAGCAATACCAGCTCTTTTCGCTTTCCTTGTACCTGACGTCGAGGGAGGTTATATACCTTGATGCCCAGCCAGATTCAGGCGTCGGCTGAATTACCTTGTTGAATGTAAAATCAACACCGTCAGTACTCGTTAGAAGAAGAATATTTGTTGTACTTTTATTCCTTTTCTTATCATATGTATATGCGCACTCGAAGGCAGCAACGCCGTCGGAGCATTGAACAATGTGAACAGAGCCCACAGCCAGGTTACGGTACTCGTCATCCCCGTCAATGTCGAGGATGGGCTCGGGGTTTACACGATAGTCGTGGTCTAAGAAATCGGACTCGGCGTACATCAGCCTTGCAGTCGCTTTCTGAGCTGTGTCATACATACGTGTCTCACCGGCTCCGAAGTACAAACGATACACCCCGCCCTTCTCGATTATCTGCGGCCTGGATATCCGCACATTCCCGTCCTTATATTGTGCCCGGGTTATCTTTGTGGAGTCCAGAACGAGCTTCGGCTCCGACCAAAGCTGAAGGTCTGTCGATGTTGTCACCATAATACGTGACGACTTGAGATAGCTGTCCTTATTTTTGTTAAGTGTTGTGCGGCTGTGTGTTTCATAGAAAAGGTAATAAATACTGCCTTCCCTGAAGATAAATGGACTGTGACCGCGCATCACTATAATGTGCTCCCTCTTCCATTCGAGGCCGGATGTACTTGTAAGGTGCTCGAGTCCTACCCAGGTATGTGCAAACATATGCCATAACCCGTCAGGAGACTCCTCAGGAAGGATATATGACGGGTCGCAGAGGCGTAAGGAGCCGCGGGTAAGAATCGGCTCATCACTGAAGGAGTACCAATAGGCCTTCTCAATCTTCTCCAATTGTTGAAAGCGCATTATTCTCTCCTCTTGTCCCTACCGCGCCCTAGGTCCCACTTTTTTCCGGCCCAGGCGACGATTTTACGGTATATAAGAAACGAGAGGACGAAGGAAAGGGTTATGACGACCATGGCTAGTACCGTATAAAGGGAATCTGACATACCGGTTTTTGCGGCAATAAGCCCCAGGATTACCGAAAGGACAAGAAAGATAACGACAATCAAAAGAAGGTTCAGGAGTGTCAGAACCACCATTAAAAGGGCTGTATTAACTTTTTTCTTTTCTTCCATCTTTCTTCTCCTTGCCTCTTACTTCATTAACAATAAGAGAAATTATAAGTAATATCACACTTATTACAACAGCACTGTCGGCAACATTCCATGTAGGAAAACGCTCCATTCCAAAGAGACCATAGAACTTGACGGAGATAAAATCCACAACCCTTAACGAGCGGAATAAGCGGTCGATTATATTGCCACATCCCCCGCCGAAAATTCCGGCAAAACACCATCTCTGAAATGTGGTCAACTCCCCGTCCCCCCTATGAGATGCCACAAGATAAGCCACAAAGGCCATAATCAAAATTGGAAGCGCAACAAAGAAAACATATTTCAAAAGAATAGGCACATCCTCTCCAAGCGAGAATGCAACGGCATTGTTCCTCACATGAACTATCCAGAGAAAATCAGAGAAGAAGGAATAGCCGATGGTGTTCTCCGCAATATGTCCAACTACCCACGCCTTTGAAAGCTGATCCAGAGCTATTATAACAGCCGAAAGTATAAACGGCTTGAATCTACTCTTCTCAATCACAGTCCTGTCTCCACGTCTATGAAGATGGTTTCCAGCCCGAACTTCTTAGCACTCAGCCTCTCAAGTGCCTTAACGCCGAATGTCTCACTTCTGTAGTGTCCAAAAGCAAGAACTGAAAGGTTGTTCTCAACTGCTTCAAAATATACATCGTGATGAACTTCCCCGGTAATGAATAAATCAACACCTGCCTTTACGGCATCTTTAACATCACTCGAACCGCTTCCGGAAACTATTGCGACAGTTTCAATCCTTTCCTTTTTCGAGCCTCTTATGACAACTGGATTGTCACATTTTAGTAGGAGCATAATCTCTTCAATCGTCATCGGGAATGGAAGCGAGCCTTTAACGCCGATAAACTTTCCCTCCCACTCGCCGAAGGGGTCGAATTCCTTCATGCCGAGAGTGAGTGCTATCTGGGCATTGTTGCCGTACGGTATGTTGGCGTCGAGAGGAATGTGCGAGCAATATAACGCTAAGCCTCCATCAAGAGCTCTTTTTACTCTTCTATAGTGAGAGCCTGTAATTGCAATCGGCTTTCCCCAGAAGAGGCCGTGGTGAACGACAAGAATATCGGCTTCGTTTTCGACTGCCCTATCTATTGCTTCATAGGATGCGTCTACTGCAAAGGCTGCTTTTTTTATCTCACGGTTCTCCGTCTCAATCTGGAGGCCGTTGAGTGAGATATCTCTAAAGGAGGAAGGAGATAGAATACCATCCAGCTCCCCTATGTATTCATTAATTGTCATGACTCAATTATATTGTTTTAAAAGGCGGTAGTCCACAAGCCGTCATTTGACTATAAAGTGCTACTTCATTACATTATTCGCGTGTTAAAAGAAATTAAGAAAAAAGATATAGGCCTGGATTTCAACAGCTATGATTTTTCATCTGTTGAAGAAGGTGACAGGATAATCGGACAGGAGAAGGCCATGGGACTCTTAAGGCTCGGGCTATCCATACAGCGCCCGGGATACAACATCTTCCTATCGGGAGATGAGGGCTCGGGTAGACTTACGGCATTGAGGCAGGAGATAGCCTTGATTGAAAACGACCTGACGCCACTAATGGATGCAGCATATGCTTTCAACGTCGCACATCCGTCACGCCCGCTAGCACTCCTCTTCGAGCGCGGCGAGGCACTTCTCTTCCAAAGAGATTTGGATTTACTAAGAGACGAGAAAACAACAAAGGAAGAACTCATAAAAAAGTGGGAAAAGGACAGAGAAAAGGAGAAGTTCATCTCGTCTCTCCCGCCTTATGAAGAAAACCCTTCCGCCTGGATAATAAACATAGTTCTTGACCGCTCGCACTACCACAGGCGCCCACTTATCATAGAGACGCACCCTTCAAAAGCGTCACTATTCGGCTTTACTGAAAAAGACGAGACAGCGCCACACCTCTCTCTCAGGTGCGGCAGCTATCAGGAGGCTGCAGGAGGCTTCTTAGTCCTGAGGGCAGACGAAGTTGTCAACTCCGAGGAGCTCTGGCCGACCTTGAAGCGCTATTTAGATATGACAATGAGGGCGCTTAAAAGCACTGCCGTTCAGGGGGAACTCATGGGCTCGGTAAGACCCTCCCCGATAAGAATGCTCACAAAGGTGATTCTAATCGGCCCGGAAGAGCTTTACTCCTCCCTTGTCGACAGGGACGAGACTCTATTCAGGTACTTCAAGGTGTCCCCTGAGTTCGATTATTCGATGCAGAGAAACGAGAATAACATATACGGGACTGTAAGCTACCTCAAGAAGGAAGGAGCGAATATGCTCGAGCAGGAAGACTCGGCATACAGGGAAATCTTACGCTACTCCTCATACATCGCAGAGGACAGGGAAAAGCTTACAACACAGCTCTCCATTCTCGGAGACCTTGTGAAGGAAGCGGAATTGGATGCACTCGATAAAGGCGAGAAAACAATAAAGGACTCCAACGTGCGCTCAGCCCTGGAGAAGCGTGAATACTACTCTTCTATTGCCGAAGAGCACATCAATGATGAAATCAAGGATGGCACGATGGTCATGTCGCTAAAAGGTATGAAAACGGGAGTCGTGAATGGACTTGCGGTAATGGACAGGGCCCTCACTTCCTTCGGCACCCCTTGTGTCATATCTGCAACGGTTGCGCCGGGAACGGAAGGAATCGTCAACATAGAGCATGAAGCGGGACTCAGCGGTAATATACACGACAAGGGCCTTTTGATCCTCGAAGGGTACCTCAGGCATATGTATGCACAGGACTTTCCCCTCTCTCTATATGCAGGAATATGCTTCGAGCAGAGCTACGGAAGTGTCGACGGGGACAGTGCATCGTCAGCAGAACTCTATGCCCTACTCTCCGCAATAGGACGCTTCCCGGTGAGGCAGGACATCGCAGTCACAGGCTCCGTCAATCAGATGGGAGAGCTCCAGCCAGTTGGAGGCATAAACGAAAAGATACAGGGCTTTTTCAATGCATGCTCGGCATGTACCCTTACAGGAACACAGGGGGTGATAATTCCCTACCAGAACAAGAACTCCCTCATTCTCCCCTATCGCATCGAGGACGCAATAGAAAACGGCTCATTCCATATCTGGACGATATCATCAATAGATGAAGGCCTGGAGCTACTCTCAGGCCTCAAGATGGGAGAGCGGGACAGAAAAGGTAACTATCCGCTCCACACCATCAACAGGGCAATTGAAGACGAATTGAAGAATCTCTGTCGCTCTAGTCAACAGGTCAAATAAGACCGAGGACTATGATTGCTATGATAATCAAAGGAAGAATATAGCTGAGGTAGAACTTCAAAGCCTTATTCGTTGTGTACTTCAATCCCGTACCTGTATTGGCTTCGCTGATAAAGTTATTGTATCCCCAACCCGAGGATGATGTGCAGAAAAGGCACATGACAAGTGAGCCAAGAGGTAGTAGGAGGTTACTTACTAAGAAGTCCCAGCTGTCCAAAAATCCCTTTGATCCGATTACTGTAACACCCGCGAAGAAGTTGTACTCGAAAGCAACAGGAAGCGAGAGAAGTGTCAAGCCGATTGCATTGACGATGACGCTCTTCTTTCTCGAGAAACCGAAGGTATCCATAAAGGATGCAATTATATTCTCCATTACCGCTATTACTGTGCTCAGTGCTGCAAATGACATGAAGACGAAGAAAAGTGTTCCCCATACTCTTCCACCCGCCATATTCACAAAAACATTGGGGAGCGTGATGAAAATAAGACTCGGGCCGGCATCTGGTGTTATACCGTAGCTGTAGCATGCCGGGAATATGATAAGTCCCGAGGAGAATGCGACAAATGTGTCGAGTGCGCAGATTCTGACTGCCTCTCCAGGAAGGGTGTGATCCTTACTCATGTAAGTGCCGAAAATCTCCATTGCACATATTCCGAGCGAAAGCGTGAAGAATGCCTGGTTCATTGCTGCAACTATTATGTTGATGAGCCCGTTCTTCTCTATTGCCTCCATTGACGGCACAAGGTAGAACTTGAGTCCCTCTCCTGCCCCCGGCAGTGTGAAGGAGTGAATAACAAGAACGATAATCAATCCCAAGAGTCCCAGCATCATTGTCTTCGAGACCTTCTCAACTCCGTTCTGAAGGCCGCGTGCACAGACTACAATGCCGATTAAAACTGCAAGAAGCATGAAAATGATACTCTCCGAGGGAGAGGCAAGCATTTCGGAGAATGCAGCGCTTACGTCGGTGGAGGGAGAGAAATCACCCTTGAGGAACTTCCATGTGTAGTCCATCATCCAGCCTGTTACCGAGTGATAGAACATCAGCAGGAGATAGCACCCTGCTATTGAGAAATATCCTTCGATATGCCACTTTGTGCCCTTCTTCTCGAGGGCTTTGAATCCGTTGACGGTACTCTTGCGGCTGCCGCGTCCGATTCCGATTTCCATTGTCAGGACCGGAACACCCATAATTACAAGGAAAACCAGGTATATTAAAACGAAGATTCCGCCTCCGTATTGACCGACAAGCCACGGAAATTTCCATACGTTTCCTATTCCGATTGCACACCCGGCTGAAACAAGCAGAAACCCGAGTCTTGTTTTGAAGCTTTCTCTATTATCCATCATTTTCCTCACTTACCGCCCAATATTGTAAAAGAACGGCTACTGCTGATGCTACATTAATTGAGCCTTTTACTCCATACTGTTTTATGGAAACACGCCCGAGTGACTCATCAGCCATCCTGAGTGCCGATGACGACACACCCTCTTCCTCGCTTCCGATTATGCACACTCCCTCCTTCGGGAACTTGAAATGGGTAATATCACACCCGCCTGTCTCAAGCGCAAAAACGGGAAGCGTGATGTCCTCGAGTTCTTTCCATTCCCACTCAACGCCGTCGACGGTACTGCGACTTGTGCGTCTTGCCCTCTCGTGGAGAGGAGAAGCACTACCCGGGGAGAGAAAGATTTTCTCAACTCCGAAAGCCTCGCTCGAGCGGAAGATAGAGCCGACATTATATGGAGAGCGTAGATGATCAAGGTATAGAGAGTGGGAGAAAATTGTCCTCTTTTCCCAGTCTATAGAGCCACTATCGTCCCTCACGTCCCAATCGGCGACACTCTCACCAAGAATGGATAGCGTGCGGTAGTAGATATCTTCGTAGTCCTCCCTCCCGCCACGGGAGTAGAAGTAAAGAATGTCCTCTCTATCCTTTTGTGATAATAATTCCTCTTGTAATAGTTCATTGAGGGCATCTTTTATGTATTCATCATCAAGATGACTGAGAGTTGCTAGATGAAAGACTTCCCCGAGTTTTCTCACCCTCACGCGGGGCTTGAGGCTCCTAATCTTCTTTATCGTTATCACAACTATCTCCCGGGACAACCAAAAGAACAAACTCGCCCTTTATCGCATCCTTTTCTTTATAGTGGAGGAGAATCTCCTCGGGTGTCCCGACTGTTATCTCCTCATGGGCTTTTGTGAGTTCGCGCCCCACTACTATGCGCTCAATCCCATCAAGCTTTGTGAGTTCTTCAATTGTTTTGAGCACCCTGAATGGAGACTCGTAGATAATAAATGCATTACCGGAATTAACTAGAGCCTCAAGTCTTTTTTCACGCCTTCCTTTCTTGGGGGAGAGAAAGCCCTCGAATGTAAATGCCTTACCAATGCGCCCCGCAGCAGATATGAGGGTGACAAAAGCAGAAGTCCCAGGGATGGGAACGACAGTATTGTCGCTCTCCATTCTCACCCTCTCGCTGAGTCTACTTCCCGGGTCAGATATCCCCGGTGTCCCTGCATCTGAGCAATAGGCTACATTTAAGCCTTCGTCAAGGAGTGCAATAATCCCCTTCGCCGACTCCTCCTCATTGTATGAGTGACACGCAATGAGCCTCTTCTTTATTTCATAATGTGAGAGCAAAAGCTGCGTGTGCCTTGTGTCCTCGCATGCTATTACATCAACTTCCTTCAATATCCTGAGCGCGCGTAGCGTTATATCTTCAAGATTGCCTATCGGTGTTGCCACCATGTATAAAGTACCCATAGCTTGAGTCTATCCTTTTTTCATTTCTTTATTAACCCTGTCCCTGTACTTACGGTACATACCCCGAAATTGGTCATAGCTGAGTCCCATTAGTGTGGCAGCCTCCTTCTGGCTTCCTCCCGACTCTTCAAGTGCGCGTGTAAGGAATGTGATATCTAAATCCTCTCGTGCTTTCTCATATTCCCCGATATCCCAATCCTTCTTTTTCTCTTCGTCCTCGTATGGATTCTTGAACGGGTCGAAAACAACGCTCTTTATATTTCCGTCCGCGCTGTTATACACCGCCCTCTCGATGGTGTTCTTCAATTCCCTTATATTCCCCGGCCAGGGGTAAGAGAGTAGCTCTTTCTTCACCTTGTCACTGAAAACGGGGGTATAACTACGCTCGCATTCAGATGCCATCCTGAGAGCAAAGTACTGCGCAAGAAGTAATACATCATCCCCCCTCTTTCTGAGAGGAGGAACAAATATGACATCGAAGCTCAGCCTGTCGAGTAGATCCTCTTTGAACTTACCCTCATCTGACATCTTCTTTAAATCGGCATTGGTTGCTCCGATTATCCTCACATCAACCTTTCTTGTCTCGGAGGAACCGATTCGCTCGAAAGTCCCGTACTCTACAACACGAAGTATCTTTTCCTGAACAGAGAGCGGAATAAGCCCGATTTCATCAAGAAAGAGCGTCCCGCCGTCAGCTTCCTCAAAGCGGCCCTTCCTCGTCTGATAAGCTCCCGTGAACGCACCCTTTTCATAGCCGAAGAGCTCACTCTCTATGAGTGATTGGGGAAGAGAAGCCGAGTTTAGTGTTACGAGGTTCTTGTCCCAACGCTGTGACATATAGTGCATGCGCTTAGCTGCCATCTCCTTACCCGTTCCTCTTTCCCCCAGGATTAGAACAGGTCTATCAACACGCGCTAGTAGCGCAATACGAGATTGCATATCTAAAAAGGACTCACTCTCTCCGATTGTTTCATTAGTTATCATAATAGGCGAATTATACCTTCAATTGGTCATAAATACCAATATATTTACCATTCACAAACCTTAAGAATTGTTTGATTTTATCCTAATTTGCGTTTCCTGAATAAAATATTTGAAATTGGCACAGCTTTTTCATCTAACTTTGCATAGGAGATTTAAAAATGGGTATTTTTACAAGATTCAAAGACATCGTTAATTCGAACATCAATTCTATTCTAGATAAAGCGGAAGATCCCGAGAAAATGCTGAGACTTATGATTACGGAAATGGAAGACACCGTAATCGACCTCAAGACCAGTACTGCCTCCCGTATGGCAGAAGCAATCAGGCTCGATAAGAAAGTTAGTGACGCAGAGGATGCTGTCAAGCGCTGGCAGATGAGAGCAGAACTCGCCATAGAGAAAGGAAAGGATGATATGGCAAGAGAGGCATTATTGGAGAAGAAGAACGCCGAGAACGAAGTCGAGAGAATAAAGGCTTCCCTCGTCGCCCTCAAGAATACAATCGAGGAAGGAAAGAAGGAGATATCCACCCTTGAGGACAAGATCAAGACTTCCAAAGATAAGCTCGAGACTCTCCAGAGGGAGAATAAAAGAGCTCAGGAAAGAGAGAGGGAAACGGTCAATCTCAATGCGCGCTTCGAAGACCTTGAGAGGAGAATCAACAGGATGAATGCCTACACGGAACTCAATAAGACAAAGGAAAAAGAGGATGTGGAGGAGAAATTCCAGAGGATGGAGAAGGACGACGAAGTTGAAGAGGAGTTGTCCCGAATCAAGAAAGAGAAAGGAATGGAGTAATGGCTAGGGTCATATTTTTCACCGCACTATCAACATTTCTCATAACTGCCCTCTACTTCTCGAAAAAGGACAGCACTAAAAGGAAAAGAACAAAGAAAGAAGATTTGAGGAAGAGATTACATGAGCTTGAGAAAAGAGTCGATAATCTCGATACTATCTTAAAGAACCGTAAATATAAGGAAGCAGGACTATGGCAATAAGAACCAGTAGATGGACACGTTCTCCGCGCGGCAGAATATTCGGGGTCGTAACAGGCCTCGCGGAATGGAGGGGCCTCAATCCAGATATGCTGAGAACGATTGTCTTTATAATCACAATCTTCTCAGGCGTCGTTCCAGGGACGATTATTTACCTCATTCTCTCCCTCATCCTTCCCGAGCAGAGCGAAGACGATATAGTAAGTAGCGACGACTGGAGACGCGCTGAGCCCAGATACACGAGAAGGTCAAACTTCAACAGGCGGGACGCAGAAGATGCTCAATACAAAGAAAAGAGCGACGAGGACCTTAATAAGGAGTACGAAAACCTCAAGAGAAAGGTCGAGTCAATGGAAAATGACATCTTCGACAAAGAAAAGGATTGGGACAATCGCTTCAAAAACAATTGAAACACAACACAGCTGCTTCCATAACGGGAGCAGTATTTTTTTGCCGCAACAAACCCTGAATAAAGTTCATAGAATGTAATTTTATTCTCTTATCAAATAGAAACATCCATTTCACACATAAAGGAAGGTTGTAATCAACACTAATCCCTATACATCCCCGAGTGGAGGGATTTATCGATTGAAATATCATAAATGTCCCAAAGATTAACAATTTCTTGAAAAGAAACAATATATTTAAGCACTTTCTCATCATAATCAAGAAAATATTATTGATTATGTGAAACTTTATACTACATCATTGCATTGATAAAACTTTTTTCTTTTTATAAGAGTTGTAGCGCAATGAGGGGAGTATATGACGAAAGTGCAGACACTAGTCAAAGAGATGATATCGAAAATCGAGAACGATGACGTCTTCTCCATTTATGACCTAGAAAAATGCGGGGGATATGAAGCAGTTAAAAAGGCTCTCTTGAGACTGGAAGAGAGTGGCATTATTACACACCTATATCGCGGGCTTTACATAAAGGAAGGAAAAGAGAACGAGATACTCCTCGAGACTGCAGCATCGGCCATTGCAAGAAAACACGGGTGGACGATAGCTCCCTCGGGAGAGGAATGTATAAATATAATAGGATTAAGGGCCATCCCGTATGACAGCAATAAATACATAAGCTCAGGAACATACCGTACATATGTAGTAAAAGGAGAGACCATTACTTTCCGGCATGTAGCCACAAAAGATATACTCGCCCTCTCATACAAGGCCGTTGTCGTCGTCAATGCACTCAAGACTATCGGGATGAATAACATAACAAAAAAAGACAGGAAAAGGATAAGGGAGTACCTAACATGTGAAGATAAGGCGAGGCTCAAGAAGGAATGCGCAAAATGCACGAAATGGGTTTATAAGGTCATTCTGGATATCATAGGCGGGGACAAAAAATAAACAGCCAGGGAGATTCTTCTTTTAGACTTTAAAGGAGGGGGAATTGAGAATTTCTAATAAGAAGAAAACTCTAAGGCTGATAAAAACAAAATACCAGTGGCAGCAGCCACTAAAAAAGAAACACTGGAAATTAGCAGAAACGGAGGAAAAGTAGAGGGAGATTTACGTATACTATTTTTATGTTAACCTTTCCTTCTTTCTTCCTTAATTTTTCCTGACCTCTTTTTTTGCTCCATAGTCTATAGATTTTGTTTAGTCTTGTATACATATTTTTAGAAATTTTTTTGTCGAATAATTTTGATTAAAATCAGATTTAATTCACTATATTCATACAAAACCATATAAATATCTTTTAATTGTTTGATTTTATGTAGCATGTCAACATGAACTCACCCTATTGTGACTTAAATTCTTTACCCTTCACTTATTTTAACATACTAGTATTTAACCTTTTATACTTACTACTTTTATCCTTAACAAAATGCGCACTTTCTCCTCTTTTTCTTCCCAGATTAAAGAGACGATTATTCTAGCATATATTTCGAGTGAGTGATAATATAAAGCCTACTCCAAAGGAGATTTAGATATGGAAGAAGCTTTTATGCAGAGAACAGTTACCTGCGGTCAGCTGAGACGGGCGGACGAAGGAAAGACTGTCATCCTCAACGGCTGGGTACACAGAGACCGTAATCATGGCGCTCTCCACTTCATCAACCTGCGCGACAGATATGGTCTGACACAGGTAGTTGTAGATGATGATGCCTCCCCTTCTCTTCAGGAAACGGCATCACAGCTCAAGCTTGAGTATTGTATTGCAGTCAAGGGTATTGTCCGCAGAAGACCCGATGAGATGATTAATCCCGATATGCTTACAGGGGAAATTGAAGTCAAGGCAACAGATATTCAGATTCTGAGCCAATGTGCAGTTCTGCCCTTCATGATTGAAGACGAGAACAACGCTAGAGAAGATTTAAGGCTCAAGTACAGGTTCCTCGATTTAAGAACAAAGGGAATGCAGGACAGAATCAGGCTACGCCATGAACTCGTAAAGTCCATTCGTCAGTATTTCTACAAGACAGACTTCTATGAAATAGAGACACCGACACTCATAAGAAGCACTCCGGAAGGAGCAAGGGATTTCCTTGTCCCATCACGTATATATCCCGGAAAGTTCTTCGCCCTCCCACAGTCACCTCAGCTCTATAAGCAGATATTGATGGTCTCGGGTTTTGACAAGTATTTCCAGATTGCAAGGTGCTACCGTGACGAAGACCCGAGAGGAGACAGACAGCTTGAATTCACTCAGCTAGATATCGAGATGAGCTTTGTCAAGCGCGACGATGTCCTGGCTCTGATGGAGGATCTCTTCGGCTACGTCTTCAAGGATGTAATGAAGACGGAACTTCCCGCTCACTTCAGAAGAATTACATATCATGATGCGATGAACACCTATGGTTGTGATAAACCTGATTTACGTTTCGGCCTTGAAATCAAGGACGCTTCCTCATGGGCTGTTAAATCTACATTCTCTCTCTTCAAGGAAACAGTGGAGAACAAAGGCTTTGTCAAATACATTGTTGCACCGAAGACGGAAGGTCATGATTATACACGTAAGTACATCACAGAGCTCGAGGACGCCGCAAAGGTTTACGGCGCAAAGGGTCTTTGCTGGATGAAGGTGGAAGACGGCACACTCTCGGGTGGTGTAACCAAATACTTTGCAGGAATGGAGAAAGAGGTTCTTGAAGCAACTGGCGCAAAGGACGGCGATATAATCCTCATGATTGCACACGATAACTGGAAAAAGTGCTGTAACTCGATGGGAGCAGTCAGAAGCAAGCTCGGCGCAAACCTCGGCCTTATTAAAGAAGGCTACGAATTCTGCTGGATTATTGACTTCCCACTCTTCGAATACAACGAGGACGAAGGTCACTGGGAGGCAGCTCACCACATGTTCAGTATGCCGCAGGTTGAATACCTTGATACACTTGAAAGTGACCCGGGTTCAGTTAAGGGTGATCTCTACGACCTCGTACTCAACGGCTACGAACTTGCATCGGGCTCAATAAGAATCCATGATATAGAGCTCCAGAAGAGAATCTTCCGTATATGTAACATCCCAGATGATGTTGCTCAATATAAGTTCGGATTCCTTCTCGATGCCTTCAAGTTCTCACCGCCACCGCACGGAGGAATCGCACCCGGCATCGACAGACTCGCAATGATCTGTGCCGGCCAGTCATCCATCAAGGAAGTTATCGCATTCCCGAAGAATACGGCAGCTCTCTCACCGATGGACAACTCCCCGAACTGGGTAGACCAGAGTCAGCTTGACGAATTGGGTCTTATCATCGACGAGAAGAAAAAATCAACAAAATAACAATTACGGTCCCCGGAAGAAAAACGGGGACTTTTTAATTCAGTTTCCAACACCTTGCCTCATCGAATAGGGTGGGTGATAAAACGGGTGATAAATTACTTTAATTAAAGTTAATTAATTCTTTATTTGGTATCGTGTTATTTTTAAATTACATTAAGTAGAGTGGGCGATAAAGTGGGCGATAAAGTGGGCGATAAAGTGGGCGATAAAGTGGGCGATAAAGTGGGTAATAAAGTGGGTAATAAACTTTTCACCTTAAACTTTCTTTTGTTTTGCCATTTTATTTATCCGCATTGTGGTACAATAATATGAAGAGAGATATATATGGGACGCACTATCGGCAAAATTGAATGTTTTTCATCTTTCAGATTATCAATGCTTGACTACTTTGAACTTTACAAAGAAGAGGAGAAGAAGTGTCGTAAGAGCACGATATCACACCGCATAGCTCTCAGGCTCGCCAAATACTTTCCGTCCTCCCTTGTAGATATCGATTACAACAAGGCAGATATCCTTGTTCATCAGGATGGAGAAAGAGACACTCTTGCCATATTCTGGTCAAACACATATCTCACAGCCGATGAGAAGGAAAAAGCCCAGAACTATCACTTAGAGCATAAACCCGCTCTCACTCTCGCCTTTTCACTACTTGATGACAAAGATTACATCCTCATCTACAGATTCGAGGACAACTATCTGGAATACCTTCATATAAACAAACTTGATTTCTCCGAGCGTCTATTAAAGAAGTGCCTCATAAAGGATGAAAAGGAGCCGACACTCTTCTCTGAAAAGAGAAGAAAGGCTAAGCCTCAACAGGGTCAATAACCCGCCCTTCTCCTATCAACTTGAATACCGCCCTTCTTTGAGCATCCTCACAGCCGTTCCAGGGTTTATCACTATTCTCGCTCTTGTACTTCTGTGTCATCCACCAGTCGTCGTGTCTTACTCTTTCAAGGGACTTCTTCAGTAGTGAAAAGAGCTCCTTCTGGAATGTAAGGTAATCATCCTTTTTAAGAGCATCCTGGGCTGTTTCTGAGGCAATGAAAGTATGATGGAGGCAGAGCCCTTTGGAAGAAAGAAAGGCTTTCCTGAACTCTGCGTCACTCGAGAAGAGCGAAGAGAGGGTAAACGCATAACGGTAGAGTCTATCGTTCATCCTCGAGCATATTAGGCACCCCTTTTCCCTTGCGTCGGCATGTGCCTTCATCTTTTCTACAGCTTTACGGACGCTTCTTTCGTTCTTTGCACCAGCTATCGCCTCAAAGTCCTTTTCAAAAACCTTTTCATTCTCCTCATAGTAGGTATCCATAGTGAGCGCTAGGCTCTGAGGATTTCCTCTCTCTGTCAGGAGAGTATAGTGATGGGGGCAGAAACCGTATGTATTTGTCTTTATCCTCACTTCACTTGTCATGATTGCAGAGGAAAGGTAGTAGCCTACGCTGTCTTCCTCTGCTTTCTTCATCAATGAGCATATGGGACACTCGGTGTTTTCTTTAAGAGCGTCCCAGAGCGGGATTGTCTCCAGAACTATCTTCAATGCAGAAGCTCCTCAGCCTTTCGTGCGATATTCTCACCTGTAAATCCGAAGACTTCCTTCAGGTATTGAAGGTTACCGACTTCTCCGTATCGCTCCCCTACATTGAGGAAACTCATCTTTGTAGGAACCGTTTGAGAGAGGTGTGCGCTGATCATCTCACCGATTCCTCCCGCGTACCTTCCATTCTCGCATACAAGTACGTGAGAGCAGCGCTTGGCAACCTTTTCGACAAGCTCTGTATCTAGAGGACGAATTGTATGGAGATCTACAACAGTAGCCTTTATTCCTTTTTGGGCAAGTATTTCAGCAGCTTCCATTGCGCCGTCAACCATCACAACACCTGTTGCAATAATTGCAACATCTTCGCCGCTCTTAAGTTCTATGCCCTTACCGAGCTCTATCTTGTCGTCGAGAGTATATCTGAAGTTAATACCCTTACGCGGTGTACGTATATAAGCATTGTGGCCGCTTTTATATACCTGCCATGTTAGGTCATATAGAGACTGTGCGTCACTTGGCTCGAAAATCACAAAGTCCGGAATCTGCCTCATGAGAGCAATATCTTCAAAAGGCATATGAGTACCACCGTTGTACTGTGCAGTAATGCCAGGGTCGGATCCTATACATATTGCCCTTTGATGTGCGTAGCCGAGGGAAATGAAGAGCTGGTCATAGTCACGGCGTGACATGAAGCACCCGAAGGAATGAATTACCGGAATAAGCCCTACACTCGAAAGTCCTGCTGCCATTCCCACCATATTCGCTTCAGCAATCCCTGCATTGAAGAACCTATCGGGGAACTCCTTCTCGAAAGCAGTCGAGCCTATGCATGATGAAAGGTCGGAGTCGATGAAACATACTCTCTTGTCTTCTCTGGCGATGTCGACAACAGCACCGATTACAGCTTCCTTATAATGATTGAAATCATGAGCATCCCTTTTCATTAGTTTTTCCTCCTTTCCTCAAGAACCCTGATGGCTTCTTCCGCCATATCGGGTTTGATGGTCATCGAGTGGTTGGACTTGATGCCCTCTCCATAGACAAAGCCGTGGCTCTTCTGAGTTATCATAATAATCATGTGAGGCTTCTCGGGAGTTGCCTTTGCTGCCAGAATTGCTTCATCAAGAGCCTCAATGTCGTGTCCGGGAACAACATAGGTATCCCAGCCGAAGCTCTCCCAGCGCTTTTTCACATTATCAGCTTCTTCAGGAATAATGTCCTTTGTATAGCCGTCGAGTTGCTGGCCATTGAGGTCCTCAAATGCAATCAGCCTCTCGAGTTTCCTCGCGCCTCCAAACTCAGCTGCTTCCCATATCTGTCCTTCCTGGCTCTCACCGTCGCCGATAATAGCATATGTCCAGGCATCAACACCCTTAATCTTGTTGCCGAGTGCCATACCCAAAGCTGCGGAAAATCCCTGACCGAGGGAACCGGCCGTAAAGTCGATACCAGGAGTCTTTGTCATATCACAATGGGAAGGAAGGCTGGTGCCGCCCTTATTGAGAGTGGATAGCATCTCCATAGGGAAAAAACCCTTAAGAGCAAGAGTTGCATAAACTGCAGGACCTGCATGTCCCTTTGATACAACAAGCCTGTCCCTGTCATCTTTTTTCGGATCTTTCGGATCCACATTCATTTCCTTGAAATAAAGAAGTGCAAGAAGATCGCATATACTCATCGCCCCGCCGATATGCCCCGAGCCGAAGGACGCAACTTCCCTTATTGTTGCGCACCTGATTTCAAATGCCTTTTCATTCAATTCATCCAATAATTTCTGTTCCATACTCTTTCAGCGCATCAGCGCTATCTCCTTTTTCTGCTCCTCTGTCAAATCCTCAGTCTTCACTATATGAGAAAGGAAAGTAAGCTTTGAAGCCTGTTCAAGACACTCAAGCCTGTCAAAAGCATTAATCAGGCTGTTTCCGACAGTCAACGCACCGTGTTTTTCCAACAAGACTGCATTCAATCCCGACGCAATCCTCCCGCTGACAGCCTCTGCAAGTGCTTTCGTCCCCATCCTTTCATACTTAACTTTTTCAACTTTATCCAATAGATACCAGCTTTCAGCTATCAGGGCTGTATCAACCTCTTCATTAGACGCACTGAAAAGACAAGAGAACGTAGGATGAGAGTGACATACACTCATCACATCAGGCCTTTTAAGATATATGAGCCTATGCATCTCTGTTTCAATGCTTAATTTCTTCTCCGGAGTGAGATTTTCTCCCGTGGAAATATCGACAATGGCGATATCTTCCGCGCTGAGGGAAGATTTATCTTTTCCCGACGGCGTAATTACCATCAAGTCCCCGACCCTCATGCTTATATTCCCGCCCGTCGATGTGGTAAGGCCCCGCTCATAGCATCTTTTCATAAAAAGAGCGACATCTCTTTTTGCGTCCGAACAATCCATACGGGAAGTTTATCACAAAGTTCAGCTTTGGTGGATAGAAAAAACGAGCAGAGAAAAGAAACATAAGCTAATGCAATGTCACTTCCTTCTACCTTTCTTTATAGCCGAGAAGTCGATGACTGCAAGCTCACTTTTATCCCTTCAAATCATGAACTGAAGGTCTCGCTACAAATTGCGGTTAGCCATTTTTTCCTAACGGTTAAACCCAAGTTTCTAGGTACAAAACCCAAGTTTTCAGGGTCCAAACCCAAGTTTCAGCTTTGGATTAACATCATAATGCCTGAGAGTCATTTTCACCTTGAAAACTTCTTCGTAACCCGTGGCTGTTACTATCATTTTCAATTCTTATTTAGTTGCAAAAGCACAATGGTGGAAAATATCAAAAGAAGGATGGCTCTTCTTGTTCCTCAGCCTCTCTTTATCTATAATGCTTACGTCTGGAGATATTAATTATGAGAATGTCAAAAATGTTTGCAAAAACCCTTAGGGAGGCACCCAATGGTGCAGATACCAAGGGTTATGAGATGCTTCTCAGGGCCGGCTTCATTCGTCAGCTCGGTGCCGGAATATTTACTCTTCTACCTTTCGGCATGAGATCGACAAAGAAAATAGAGGAAATAATCAGAGAAGAGATGGATGCCATCGGAGGTCAGGAAATTTTGATGAGCGTCGTAAACCCGGCAGACATCTGGAAGGAAACAGGACGTTACTATTCAATAGATAAGGAAATGGGACGTTTCCAGGATCGTAACGGAAGAGATATGGTGCTCGCCATGACAAACGAGGAGACAGTCACAGACTGTGCAAAGGGAGAAATCGACTCCTATAAACGTCTTCCTGTCACAGTCTATCAGATTCAGACAAAGTGGCGTGATGACCCAAGGCCCAGGGCAGGACTCATAAGGGTAAGGGAATTCACAATGAAGGATGCATACTCCTTCCATGCAACCCAGGAATCTCTTGATGAAGCTTATGCTGATGAGTACAGGGCATATTTTAGAATCTACGCGCGCTGTGGTCTTCCTGCTATTGCAGTCGGTGCCGACACAGGTATGATGGGTGGAAAGATCAGCCACGAATATATGTATCTCTCCCCTATCGGAGAGGACACAATCATCACATGCCCCTCTTGTGGATACACAGAAAACAGGCAGGTTGCCTCCTTCAAGAAGGAATACTTCACAGGCGACCTCAAACCGATGGAGAAGGTTGCAACACCGGGGAGTAAAACAATTGAAGAGCTCTCGAAGTTCCTCAATGTTGACCCGCGCCTCACAGCAAAGGCTGTCTTCTATGTCGGAGCATTCATCAACGACAAGACTGGAGAAGAGGAAGATAAACTTGTCACCGCAATCATCAGAGGCGACTACGAAGTTGAGGAGAGCAAGCTGAGCAATGCAATAAAGGCAAACTCTCTCAGGCCCGCACACGATGAGGAGATTCTGGAGTACGGTATGGTCCCCGGCTTTGCTTCCCCTATCGGCGCAAAGAAAGGTTTCATTCTTTGTGTTGATGACTCTGTTGCTAATTCCAACAACCTTGTTGCTGGTGCAAACGAGACAGGCTACCACTATATCAACACAAACTACGGCAGGGACTACAAGGATGCAATCGTCAAGGATATAGCATCGGCAAGGGAAGGATATACATGTCCGAAGTGTGGAGGTGCTCTCAAGTCAAGTAAAGGCATTGAAATCGGAAACATCTTCCAGCTGGGAACAAGATACTCATCTGCCCTCGGATGTACTTATCAGGATGAGAACGGTGTACAGAAGCCGGTATTGATGGGCTGCTACGGTATAGGAGTGGGAAGACTCCTCGCGTGCCTCTGCGAAGAGTACAACGACGAGAAGGGGCTCTGTCTTCCGATTACTGTTGCACCTTACCAGGTACACTTTGTGTCTCTTGTTAAAGATACAGCTGTTGCAGAGGAGATTTACGCTTCCCTCGAGAAAGCTGGAATCGAAGTACTCTACGATGACAGGAAAGAGACTGCCGGCGTTAAGTTTGCAGATGCCGACCTTATCGGAATTCCTATCCGTATCACACTCGGTAACCGCTCCTACAAGGAAGGTAAGGTTGAAGTGAAGTACCGCTCGAGTGGCGAAGAGACAACCTATATGATTTCCGACCTTGCTGACGAGATAAAGAAGGAAATAGAGAAGGAAATTGAAAAGATTAACGCCTCTGTTGTCGATAAAGAGTGGAAACGCGCTTAAGGAAGGGATAAGTCACATTAGAGAGAGGCTTCCCTCTCTCTTTTTTATGGAGCATAAATGGGAAAGAAAACAAAACTCAACTCTTTCGAGTGGCTCATCGCCCTCGCTGTAACATACACCGTTATAACCGTCACGATGAATATCTTCTGCATGAAGCCTCTCTCATTCGGGAGTCCCATCATCATATGTGACGGCGGTCTCATCATAAGCTGGGGTATATTCCTCATAAGTAACGTAATCATCGAAGTATGGGGAGAAAGGAAGAGCATCAAGATAATCAATATCGCAGCGGTGGTATCATTTTCGGCAATGATTATCGGGCGCCTCATCGTCTTTATTCCGACACTCCCGGAGTACAAGGATCAGGCAGCGGCATTCGCGCTCGTCTTTTCAAACGGTCCCAGAACAATAATCAGTAGCTCCATCGCATTCTGGTGCGGGAATGTAATCAACGTCCATGTAATTGCAAAGATGAAAGAAAGCGTCGAGAGAAAGCATAAGGACAACAGACTCTGGTTCTTCTTCCGCGCTTCATTCTCTACTCTTATCGGGCAGCTTATAGATAACGCCCTATTCATGACACTTGCCTTCGCGCCTATCGGTCTCAGCGTCTATGAGATGGCATGGAAGGATATTCTTTCTTCCGTTCTATCGGGAACATTGATTGAACTTGTAGTCGAATCATCTTTCGTGCCGTTTATAACAATCCCGCTTGTAAGGCATATCTCCGAGATAAAGAAAGGGGAAGAAGTAAAAGAATGAATATACTAATCACCGGAACAAGCAGAGGAATCGGAAGAGCTACGGCCATGCTTTTTCTTGAAAGAGGCCACAATGTGTCAGGCTTCGATATTTCGTCGTCAACTATCGAGAAAAGTGCTTATACCCATTACACAGTAGATATAACAAAGCCTGAAACCTTCCCAGAGATAGACAATGTCGACATCCTCATCAATGCTGCGGGAGCGCAGAACAGTGCTGACGACATCCTCGTAAATCTCAAGGGGACAATAAACGTTACGGAGAAGTATGGAATACGAGAGGGTATAAAAGCTGTGTTGAATTTTGCTAGCGCATCGGCACACACGGGAAGCGAATTTCCTCTCTATGCTGCAAGTAAGGGTGGAGTCCTTTCATACACTCGTAATGTTGCACTAAGAATCAGCAAGTACGGGGCAACATGCAATTCCATATCTCCGGGAGGAGTACTGACAGAGTCGAATAAACCTGTTATGGAGGACAAGGCGCTCTGGTACGAGATAATGGCCCTAACCCCGCTAAAAAAGTGGGCGACAGAGGAAGAAATTGCCGAGTGGATTTACTTCATCACCGTCATCAACAAATCGATGAGCGGCGAGGATATTCTCATAGATAACGGAGAGACAAGACTCAACTCCCACTTCGTCTGGCCGGACAATAAATAAAGGGAGGCATAAACCTCCCCGTAGAACCAGAATCCCCGCGTCTTAGTTAGCGCCGAGTGACTTTAAGAGATTTATGATGTAAGTCTTCTTTACAGCCTTTGCATACTCGAGAACAGAGTGTCCCTGATAGTCTGTTGCGTTGATATCTGCCCCGCTCTTGATAAGCTGAGTTGTGATCTTTGTCTCATCGTTGGTATTTACTGCAAGGATGAGCGCTGTCTCACCAAGGTAGTTCTTGCACTCAAGCTCTGCACCAGCCTCGAGAAGAGTCTCGATGACCTTCGGGTTCTTTGATGAGTTAGCTGCAAGATGAAGTGAGTTAGACTTGTACTTAGGCTCACACTCTTTGATATCAGCACCGTCAGCAATGAGTTCTTTAAGAACAGCGACCGAATGATTGTACTGGCTAGCGAGCATGACAGGGCTGAGACCCCATTCATTGTGGCAGTTTACATCTGCACCCTTTTCGACAAGTTCCTTGATGTCCCTTGCCTTTGTTCCTGATACTGCTGCCTGGAGCAGTTTCTTATTTAATGATTCATTTGTCTTTGACATTTTACGTCTCCCGTTATCCAAATAATGAATAACATTAGTTTTTTTGTAAATACTTTGAGACGAAAAAATCGCAATTTTTTTATAACTAATTACTATTTATTAAAGAAAATACAAGGCTAATGTTAAGAAAAATGTACTTTGCGGCCGTTTCTTTTCTTTCTTGTTTATTAACAATAACCAGTTATAATGAGGCCATGTTGAATTTAGATATCATAAGAAAAGTGCCCAAAGTTGAGCTTCACGAACATCTTGACGGTGGACTAAGGCCAGAGACCATCATAGAACTGGCAAAGGAACGGGGCATAATGCTCCCGTCATATGAGAGCGACGAATTAAGAAAGTGGTTCATACAGGGATGCGTGAAGAAATCCCTCACACTCTACCTTGAAACATTCCAATACACTACAGGCGTAATGCAGGATAAGGAAGCCCTCTACAGAGTCGCCAAGGAGGAGATACTCGACCTTGCGAAGGAGAATGTAGTTTACGCAGAGATTAGATTTGCGCCGGAATTGCACACAAAGATGGGCTTAAACCTAGAAGAAGTCGTAACGGCGGTAATCAAAGGCTTAGATGCAGGACGGAAGGAGACTGGAGTCGAATACGGCCTCATACTATGCGCAATGCGTAATGAAAGCCCACTGCTCTCACTTGAGATAGCTGAGCTTGCCGTTGCATTCTCCGACAGAGGCGTTGTCGGTTTCGACCTTGCCGGAGACGAGAGCGGACACCCGGCGAAGAAGCACATCGAGGCATTCAACTACATAGGACGCAAAAACTTCAACATAACAATACACGCAGGAGAGGCATTCGGACTCGAGTCCATATGGCAGGCAATACAGATTTGCCACGCCGACAGAATCGGACACGGCACAAGGCTTGTCGAGGATATGACAATCGAGAACGGCGAAATAATCAAAATGGGAAGCCTTGCCAATTATGTTGTAGATAAGCGTATTCCACTCGAGATGTGCCTTACATCAAATGTCGGAACGGGTGCTGTTGCATCGTATGAAGAGCATCCCTTCCCCATATTCTACAAAAATCATTTCCGTGTTTTCCTATGCTCGGACAACCGCCTTATGAGCGACACGAACCTCACAAAGGAAATGAGTATTGCAGTTGAAAAGTACAACATGGAACTTAAGGACCTGGAGAAGATTACAATCAATGCAATGAAGAGCGCATTCATCCACCACAATGAAAAGCTCGACATAATATATAATGTAATAAAGAAGCAATATGCAGATATAAGGTACGAGTACGGCTTATAATCCGGCCCTCCACTCGGCATTGATAAGCCTGAGCTTCATTATGATTTCCTTCTTCTTTTCGCTTCGTGTAAAGAAGAAGACTTCCGCCGCCTCCCAGACAGCAAAGCCACCGATTATGTTGACGGTATCTGCAATGAGGCGGTTTTTGAATCCCTCGAGAAAATAGGAAAGAGTTAGAACAACGACGCCGAAGAGAAGAAATGTGAGGATCTTGATTATAATCGAACGGTACTCCCTCATGTCCTTCTTCACGGCAAGAGATAGGTAGTTGGTGTATATGCGTCTCACTTCGCTCTCATCGCATTCTGGGGGAAGCACAATTCTTAAATCATCATTGGACGAGGAAGAAATATCGTAAAGGTATTCGATGATATCGGGAGAAGGAAGGGATGCGTTTATGTCCGAAAAGAGCGAAGACGATGTCACGCTCACATCAAGCTTTCCGTCCCTGTACTCCAGTACATCTCTTACCGGCCGGGACTGTCTTATCGTCCTTACCGTGTCCCGGAATTTCATAAGAGTCCCCACTTCTTCAATGGGTTCATCCTCATTCTTATGACAGAATAGATAAGTGCAAACAAGAGGCCATAGAGATGAACGAGGTGCGCAACCCCATCTGTACTGAACATACCGAAGAAATCGATGAAGAAGTAGATAAGAATTAATAGCGGCGCGCGGATTGGAATTAGGCCGAAAATAAGAAGCACCGCCTCGGGGAAAAGCATAGTGAATAAAAACATCAAGCCATATATCGCACCAGAAGCCCCAAGAAGCACTGTGTAGTACATTCCGCTGTACCAATATGTAAAGTATGATGCAATGCCAGATAGAACTCCCACAAGAATGTAGAAGAGTAAAAACTCCCCCGTTCCTATCTTACGCTCGATTACAGGCGCAAAGACAAAGAGCGCAAACATATTCGATAACAGATGCCAGAAGGAAGCATGTGTGAACATATATGTAAAGAATTGCCAATAGTAGTGCTTGAAATATACATATAAAGGTACAAGGGATGTGTAGTATACAATGTTCGAGAAAAGCTGGATTGATAGGTAGACGATTACGTTTACAGCCAAAATAAAGACCCAGGAATTTATGTTTTTGTATCGGAACTGCCTGTTGATAATTGAATTTTTCACGAAAGGATTATAACAATCTTTAAAAATAAAAGAAAAGATTGTTTAATGATGTGAGGTTAAAAATGGCAAATAGTCGTCGTGATAAAGCAGATTCATATACACAGAGAGCACACAGGGAAGGATACCCGGCCCGCAGTGTCTATAAGCTCGAGGAAATCAACGCATCCCACCATCTTATAAAGAGCGGCGACAGCGTACTCGACGTCGGGGCAGCACCAGGCTCATGGACACTCTTTACACACCGCGAGCTCTTAAAGGGTAATGGAAAAATTGTCTCCGTCGACCTCAATCCCTTATCCCTCAACCCAGTACCTCCGACGGTGACGGCAATTGTCGGGGACGCATTCTCGAAGGAGAACAGAGCGCGTCTTATCGAACTCGGGCCGTATGATGCAATAATATCTGATGCAGCACCGATGACAACGGGAAACAGAACAGTCGACACAACACGCTCGGAGTGGCTTGCAGAGCAGGTGGTAATGCTAGCCGAAGAGCAACTCAAGACTCACGGCAATCTTGTCATCAAGATTTTCCAGGGTGGAGGACAGGTTGAAATCCTCAATAAAATGCGCGGAATGTTTACCAAAGCAAAACCTTTCAAGCCTAAGGCATGTCGTGACGACTCCTTTGAAATATACCTCGTGGGACTCGATAAGAAATAGACAAAACTCACGATAAAGCGCTAGTATAGGCCATCGGGATTTGAACTTCTGCTTGCAGCCGTTATCTGCTAAAGGAAGAGGTGGACCTGCGATGGTCTTTTCTTTTTTTCAAGCACTCAGTTCTATCTTCTCTACTTGTGTAGAGTTATCTATGGATGTGGATTTACTTCCAACTTGCCGGCATCCAAAAAAAATCGGCTAAAAGGAGATATTATGTCCAGTTCTATCATTCTGAACATTCCCCATTCATCAACATTATTACCCAGAGTCGACATCCCCCGCCCGTTTCACGAACCGGAAGGACTTGACTACAACGCCCTGGGAGGAAGGAAGTACACAATTGACCGTATACTCGAGGATTACAGGAAGGAAATACCGTACATGACGGACTGGTATACCGACGAGCTCTTCATAAACGGAATAGGAAAGCCTCTTGTCGCTCCTGTCTCGAGACTCCTATGCGACACGGAAAGATACAGGGATGACAACAAAGAAGAGATGAGCGTAATAGGAATGGGAATATGCTACACAAGTAACCATAACCTTGATAAGCTCGCCTTATTCAAGCTCGAGCATAAACTACAGATGATTGAGAAATACTACGACCCGTACCATCGCACTCTCTCCCAGTATACTGACGAAGCTTTGAAAAGGAATAAATATGCACTCGTTCTCGATTGTCACTCATTCAGCGACATACCATACATGTGTGATATCAACAACACCTATGGAAGGCCCGATATATGTATCGGAACAGATTCCGACCATACACCGGAAGAACTGTCAGATATTCTCGTGAAGTATTTTACTTCTCTTGGATATGACGTCAGGATGAATTACCCCTTCTCGGGAACGATGATTCCGAATGGATTTGAAAAGAATCCCAGACTCTTAGCAGTAATGATTGAAATCAATAGGAAGCTCTATCTCGACTGGAACGGAGGAAATGTGAAGAAGAAGGAAGAATTCAGTGCACTCAAGAAAAGGATACATGAAGCGGAGAAGCTCATAGAGGACTATGTCGACTCGAGAGCGTGAAGGCATAATTGAAATGCACCGGATTTCTCCGGTGCACATCTTATTAGTTAAAAGCTTTTGCGAGAGCCGAGGTGAATTCACCCGGGTCCTTCGGCATAATGCCTTCCTGTATTAGAGCCTGACCGAGGAGCACAATTGAAAGGTTCTTCACCTCCTCGTCATCCTTACTCTCTTCGATTCTCTTAACAAGAGCGGAAGACGGGTTGACTTCGAGAATAGGTTTGACGTCCTCGACAGGACCACCCATCTGCTTCATAAGTCTCTGCATCTCGAGGGATGGGTCGTTCTGGTCGATAATCACAGATGACGGAGCATCTCCGAGGCGCTGTGATACGATGACCTTCTTAACTCTGTCGCCGAGAGCCGATGTAATCTTATCTGAAAGCGGGCTCTTTTCTTCGTTTGCCTTCTTCTCTTCTTCTGTTGAAATCTCGTCAACAGCATCGGAGCGGTTGATAGCCTTGAGAGGAAGTTTATCGTACTCGTATACAGACGAGATTACAAGTTCGTCTATATCCTCATCGAGGATAAGTACTTCGTATCCCTTGCTCTTGAAAGCCTGTACAAGCGGGGAAGCCTTGAGTATTTTCTCACTGCCACCAGCAATGTAGTAGATGGCTTTCTGACCTTCCTTCATCCTCTCCTTGTACTCCTTGAGTGATACCCAGCCTTCCTTTTCAGAGGAGTGGTATCTTACGATGTCGAGTAAGAGGTCCCTATTTGCATAATCGGAGTAGAGTCCTTCCTTGAGAGGTCTGTTGTACTGTGTGATGAACTTATCGAAGAGCTCGGGGTTGTTCTCGCTGATCTTCTTGAACTCTCCAAGTAGCTTCTTGACCGAACCGTTTCGGATAGCAGCCATTATCTTGTTTTCCTGAAGAATTTCTCTTGAAACATTGAGAGGCAGATCCTCGCTGTCGATAACACCACGCACGAACCTCAGGTAAGGCGGGAGAAGTGTCTTGTCGTCATCTGTTATATATACACGTTTGACATAGAGTTTGACACCTGGCTTGTAGTCGGCATAGTTCATATCGAAAGGAGCTTTTGCCGGGATGAAGAAGAGAGTTGTGTACTCAGTTGTACCCTCAGCCTTCGTATGAAGGTAGAAGAGAGGATCCTCGTAGTCGGAGTAGTTGTTCTTGTAGAACTCCTTGTAGTCCTCGTCCTTGAGGTCACTCTTATTTCTTCTCCAGAGTGCAGAACACGAGTTAATCTGCTCGTTCTTGTGCTCCACAGTCTTCTTGCTCTCGCCCTTCTCGTCCTTCTCATCCTCGTAATGAGTCTGGTCGTACTCGAGGTAAATCGGGTAAGCAACATGGTCGGAGTACTTCTTAATCAAGTTCTCGAGAGTCCAGCGTGTAGCATAGGTCGAATCATCATCGTTGAGGTAGATTTTGACTGTAGTACCCTGCTCTGCTCTTTCAGCCTTATCGATTGAATAGCTTGTCTCGCCTTCCGATGACCATAGCCATGCGTCCTCTTCTCCTGCCTTTCTTGAAAGAACTTCAATCTTCTTTGCAACCATGAATGCAGAATAGAAGCCGACACCGAACTGTCCAATGAGGTTGGAATCCTTCTTTGCATCCTCTGTAAGGGATGAAAGGAACTTCTTCGTGCCACTTGATGCGATTGTACCCAGGTCGTTATTGAGATCCTCTTCATTCATTCCGATTCCGTTATCGCTGATGGTGAGGGTTCTCTCACCTTCCTCGGTAAATGAAATCTGGATTCTCGGCTCGAATGAATAACCCTTGAGGGGGCCGTCAGTGAGTGAGAGATACTTCAGCTTATCTATGGCGTCTGATGCGTTCGATATCAATTCACGGACAAATATTTCCTTATTTGAATAAAGGGAATGGATTAATAGATGCAGAAGGTCCGCAACTTCTGTTTTAAACTTTTTGTTTGCCATATATCCTCCACATAAGTGAAAAGATAATAAAGAGGAAAAGAAACGACAAGAACAAATTCCCGCATTGTGTT
>CAVJEL010000010.1:0-34707 GCA_963648635.1 Ruminococcus intestinalis | reverse complement strand
GCGGTTACTTATAATCTAAGAATTTGAGGTCAACCGTCCACTGGCGGTGCCTTTATATTTGTAATATATGAAAGAATATTTCACTTGTCAAGTTTCTATCAAAACCTTATATCAATCATCTCCTCCAAGAGCTTCAAGACCCTTTGTGTTCTGTATTTTCTCAGATTTAATGTTTTTTACACAGAATGTAAATACAACAAACGAGAGGCAGAGAAGAATGCCGGAGTAGACGGGAAGGACACCCCAGAGACTGAGACGTGTCAACAACAGGCCTAAGAGAACAGGGGTTACCGTCTGTGCAGCCATGCTGGACGCATAATAATAGCCTGTGAACTCGCCAATTCTCTTTGATGAGCAGAGCTCGAGAATCATTGGGAAGGAGCAGTTGTGCACAAGCGACATTCCAAATCCCTTCATAACCCACACAATATAAAGCATGACGGGGAATGAATACTCACCGTTTGACCCGACAACACGTCCGCTCGGTCCTACTCCCATCATGATGAAGTACCCGACAAGCGTAATCAATAAGCCACACGATATTGTCCACTTTCGGCCGATTCTATCTGCAATTAATCCTGCAATTGCAAAGCCCACGACAGATGCCAGCCCTCCTATAATCGTTAAAATCATAGTGGCGCTGGAGACACTGTTGAGATAGTAGATAACGTAGTTCCCAATATATGTTCCGATGGCGTTGTCTGCCATGAACCAGAAGAACTCGGCAATGAGAATTGCAAAGAGCATTCTCTTGTTCGCAGCACTCATAGGCTTCGAGTCGTCAATCGGATTCTCGACAAGGGCAAGCTTTTCGCCTTCCTCGAGCTCGTCCTTAATCTCTTCCTCAATCTTTTTCTCCTTGATTGTGAAGAAAAGAACGAGAGCTGAAATAACCATCAGGATGGAAGCGACACAGAAAGGTATCTCGATGATGTACATCTTTCTTGCAGCATCCTCTACGTTTATATACGAGGACAGAGGAAGGAAAATCCCGAGAACAGTTGCAAATGCACCACCAAGATAACCCATTATATTTATAATACCATTGGCTCTTGCCCTTAAGGGTTTGGGGGTAATATCTGGCATGAGGGCGACAGCGGGGTTGCGGTACATCATCATAAAGATGAGAACAATCGCCATAGACACAACCATTCCTGCAATGTTGTTTAGATGGAAGAAGAGCGGAATGAGTGGGAAGACAAGAGCAGAGACGAATGTTCCCGTGAGGATGTACGGCATTCTCTTTCCGATAGGTGTGTTTGTTTTGTCTGAAAGGCGACCGAATAAAGGAAGCAAAATAAGAGCTGCAAGGTTATCACAAGCCATGATTATTCCGACGAGCCACTGGACATTGAGGATGTGGGCGTTGTTTCCCTCAGCCTTCAGCTGGGATGATGAAACGCCGTACATGTGGCGGGCGAATATATCTGTAAGGAAGGTCGGACACCATGAGTCATATACCTGCCATAACAACAATATTCCGAAGAATGCGAATCCGATAAGAAAAGTGCGCTTATAATTTAATTTAAGGGGCTTTGAACTACTTTGCATATTATCTCCAACCTTCATAGTGTATAACTCATTGAAAGAGATTTCGACAAAATTCTTGTTAAAAGTATATGAAAAGAGTAAAACTTTCCTGTGCCTATTACGAAATTAGAAGAACTGGAAAATATAATTACTTTAAACGACGACGAAAAGAATTGGGATGAAAAGGGAAAGAACACCCTTCCCCTTCTTATCTCTGACAACATAATCCCATTGCTCAAAGAGGAAGAGATAAGGCGTCAATTCGTCCCGTCGGGAGAAGAAAACAGCGACACAGTAGGCACTCTCGACCCGCAGGAAGAAGGAAAGTACAGTGTAACAAAGCGTCTTGTAAGGCGCTACAACAACAGAGCAGCGTTCCTTGTCACAGACAGTTGCTTTGCATATTGCCGTCACTGCTTCAGGCGTCGTTTCTCCGGCTCGATGGTTGGAGAATGCACGGAAAAGGACATTGAGGAGGCAGTTTCCTTTTTAAAGGCCCACAGCGAGATAGAGGAAGTCCTCCTCACCGGTGGTGATATCTTCACCCTCTCCGATTCCTCCTTAGACCGGCTACTCGGAGAATTAAAGGATGCAAGAGAAGATATAATCTACCGCTTATGCACCCGGAGCTTATTGAGTAACCCCGACCGCTTTACCCCTTCCCTCTTCTCCGTCATCCGCCGTCACAGTCACGGTGCCCCTTTCTTTCTTATGACGCAGTTCAATACGGAAAGTGAAATAACCGAGAAAGCCGAAAAGGCCATAAAAGGCTTTATAGAGCTCGGCATTCCAATTATGAACCAGGCAGTCCTCCTAAGTGGTGTCAACGACAGTGTGGAGGCGCAGAAAAAGCTCAGCAGAAAACTACTCTTGAACCGCATTAAACCCTACTATCTTTTCCAGGGAGACCTTGTTGAAGGGACAAAGCACCTGAGAGTCCCCCTCTCGAAGGGACTTGAGATAGAAAAAGGAATGAGGGATTGCCTCAGCGGCCTCGAAATGCCTGCCTATACAATCGACCTTCCCGAAGGAGGCGGCAAAGTTCCGCTTTCAGGCTCATACCTTAAGTCATTTGAAGATGGTGTATGGACAATAGAGACACCTGACGGAAAGATTAGGCATTACCCCGACTAAGAAAGAAGAGCCTCCAAAATCGCCCTCATACCTCTTTTTGCAGTGAAAAGGTCCTCCTGAGATATGTACTCGTCAACTATATGAGCACACTTCTCCTCTCCCGGGCCATACCCTATCGTCGGAATAAGCGCTTCTCCCATATAGTGGCTACCGTTTGTGCAGAATGCGTAGTGCCCGAGTCCACGGTAGAGTCCTTCCTTTTCTAAAGCTTCTCTTGATAGAGTTACAAAAGCGTCGTTTTCATCCATCTTCCAGGAAGGGAAGAAGCGGTAGGAGGAGAGTCTTTTTCCTGTATATGTGGTTGTGTCACCAAAGGCGACAGAGACCTCTGCATCTATTCCCTTCTCTTTCAAAATTTCGTTAATCGGCTCCAGGACTCTTTCCATTGTCTCCCCCGGGAGTGTACGCCTGTCGTAGGTTATTCTGCACTTTTCAGGAACAATGCTCATTCCCGGGTATGGCGATGAGATAATATCGGTTAAAACCATTATGCCCTCCCCGAGAAGCGGATCCCTCTTTACCTTTATCTTTCCGATTTCCTCTATTGCCTTCACAGCCTCGAGAACTGCATTTTGTCCCATCTCGGGGTTTGACGAGTGACAGCTTCGGCCATTGGCGGTAACGACAACTTCACACCTTCCCCTCTGCCCTATATTGATACGACAATGTGTCGACTCGGCGATTATGACCTTGTCTGGCTTGAAGAATGAACTCATCTCCCTAGCAGTAAGTCCCTCAAAGCGCTCCTCCTCGACTGTACACGAAATAACAACACGGCCCTTCTTAAGGTTCTTTATTTCGCTAACAGCTCCAAGGGCAGCAGCAACACCACCCTTCATGTCACTAGTTCCACGGCCGTATAAAAGGCCGGAAGAGAGTGTCAGCTTAAAGGGGTCGTAAGTCCATTTGTTAATATCTGGGATAGGGACTGTGTCCACATGGCCGTCGATAAGTACTGTCGGCCCGTCCTCTTCTCCATTGAGAACACCTGCGATGGAGCCCGAGGGCATACGGATGCTCTCGAGTCCGAGGGAAGTGAAGATACCTGAGAGGGTATCAACAATATTCTTTTCGTTTCCTGTAATCGATTCTGTTTCAACAAGGAGCCCTAAAAGCTCCACGAGTTCTTCGTCTTTCATTGTATCAGGATAGCACACAAAAAGAAAAAGGGAGATTTTCTCTCCCCGATTTTACTTTTTTAATAACCCAGGTACTTGAGTGCCTTCTCAATCTCGCTCGTGCGACTCTCTTCGCGAAGAATGACGTACTCTTCATCACTGACTGGAGAAACGGTGTTATTAAACTCCGGAAGCGGAACCGAATTCGAGGAAGACTGAGTCTCCTCTTCGGTTGTAGTTGCAGCCACTTTATCTGAACTCTCGAGGTAGGAAGCAACTTCATTCTTGAAAGCATCGGTTTCAATGATGCTTTTTGAGAGGCTTTCGGCAACCTTCTCATCCCCGAGCTTTTCTTCCAGAGCTTCACTGAGGGCCTTCTGGAAAGCACTGTCGTTGATGAGCGCCTCAACTTCATCGTCTACTGGCTCTACTTCGGGTCTCACCGGAGAAGTTGGAGCTTCTTTATTCTCCATTGCAACCGGACGGCTGTCGTTACTTCCATTAAAAGGATTCATTACACACACTGCCAGAGCAACGAATAGTGTAAGCGTGATGGTAACAGCAACAATAATTGAAATAGTCCTGCTTTTCATTTTTCCCTCGTTTTGTTTATGCTAGCACAGTAAAAGCCCACTTGTCGAGAAAGCTTCTCCTTTGTTTCGTCATTAATAATCGTAATCACCTTTTTCCCAGATGAATAGAGGCTCTCTCCTATATTTTTCTGGCTCAATGCCCTCTTTTTGTAGCCCTCAGGTGTTATCCCATCCCTGAGTACGGCCCTCTCTTCTCTCTTCTCGTATGGTGATATTACAAACAATATCTCATCACAATACTCTACGAACCCCATCTCTTCGAGGAGCGCCGCATTTATGACAGCAATTTTCCCGCTCTTTTCGATTTCCCGCGCCAGTGTGAGAGTCTCTTCTTTCATCCACGGGTGTGTGATATTGTTGAGAGCCTCGAGCTTAGAGCTATCTGAAAAGACAATCCTTCCCAGGGCTTTTCTGTCGACTACCCCGTCCTTAATAACATCAGGGCCGAAGGTAGCCAGAATTCTATCTATATTCTTCTCGAGAGCTTCGTGCCCCAGTTTATCTTCGTCAATAACCGAAAACCTATCGTCAAGGAGGGATGCAACTGTATCTTTTCCCGAGCAGCTTTTTCCAACGAGTCCTACAATCATTAATGCATATCTCCCCATGAGTGCGCACTCTCGACACTTACTTTGAGCGGGACAGGAAGAGAAGCTGCGCTTTCCATTGTCTCTTTAATTATTTCTTTTGCCTTTTCTACTTCCTTCTCGTCGACTTCGAAAATAAGCTCATCATGAACCTGGAGAATAAGGGTTGCTTTTAGAATGCCACTTTTCATCTTTTTGTCTATTTCGAGCATAGCCTTCTTCATGATTTCAGCTGCTGTTCCCTGTATAACCGTATTTACGGCTGTTCTCTCCGCTGCAGCCTTCTCGGTCTTATTACGGCTCCTTATGCCGAGAATCTCCCTCTCATGGCCCCAATAGGTTTTGACTCCTCCCTTTTCTTCAGCGTCCTTGACAGTCTTCTCGACAAATTCCTTAACAGAGCTGTAGCGCTCGAAGTAGCGCTTGATAAACTCCTCGGCTTCACTACGCTTAATATCGAGTTCATTAGACAGCCTGAATGCAGACATACCGTACATAATGCCGAAGTTGATTGTCTTACTCACCCGTCTTTCTGACGGGGTAACGTCATCAACGCTCTTGTTGTAAATCAAGGCAGCCGTGTACCTATGAACATCCTCTCCCGATATAAAGGCCTTTCTTAAGTTCTCATCTCCGCTCATCCACGATAGTACAACTAGCTCTATCTGAGAGTAGTCGGCGCTGATGAAGACCTTCCCGTCCTGAGGCACGAAGGCACCCCTTATCTTACGGCCAATATCTGTCCGCACCGGAATATTCTGAAGATTGGGGGATCTGGACGAAAGCCTGCCCGTTGCCGTACCTGTCTGCAAAAATGTCGTATGGACCCTGCCGTTTTTATCCCTCAAGGTCGGTAGCACGTCGATATATGTGCTCTTGAGCTTCGTGAGCTGTCTATATTCGAGTAGGTATGAGATAATCGGATCCCCGCTCTTTTTCAAGCCTTCGAGAGTCTCGGTATCTGTCGAGTAGCCCCGCATTGTCTTTTTACCCCTCTCGAGATTCCTCTCGTCATATAGTAGTTTCGAGAGTTGCATTGTCGAGTTTATATTGAACTCGTACCCTGCAAGAAGATATATGGCTTTTCTCAGCTCATCTATCCTTTTGTCGGTATCTCTCTTGAGCTCCCCGATTCTTTCAAGAGAAAGATAAATACCCTTCCTTTCCATATTAAATAGTATGTCGATAAGGGGAAGTTCCATCTCTCTATAGAGACAATCGAGCCCTCTCTCCGTCAATCGGGCGGAAAGCACCTTCTCAAGGCGATATGTATAGTCGGCACGAAGAGACGAGTAGAGGGCGATTATATCTAAATCGATTTCTTCCAAAGGCCCCGATGCTATGTCCTTAATATTTAACAGCGTCTTTGAAAAATACTTACCCGAGAGTACATCCATTGAGTAAATACCGTCGTTAGACGAGAGCAGCCAGCTCTCAATCATCGTGTCGCCCTCAAGAGCAGGCTTTATGTCGTAAGGTTGGAGCACCTTCATTATTGCCTTGAATGAGTGGGCGATTACTTTAATTCTACCTGTTGAAAAGTACTTCTCGAAAAGGGATGTGAAAGCATCACTACCTATTCCCCCGATAACCGGTACATAAAAGGCAGTGAGAGGGGACGATGAGAAGGCAAAACCGATGACAGGTGACGGCGCGTCGTAGTCCTCACAAAGGAGAAAGAGCGACACAACCGGGTTATTAGTAGCTATTCTTTCAAACTCCCTCTCACATTCATCCTGACTTTTGAGCGTTTTATAACTTCCCTTATCAAGGAGGTACCTCTCGTCTTCTTTAAGAAGTGGCTTCACTTTCTTCTCAACTTTCTCTTCTGGCTTTTCTCCCTCGGGAAGTGGTGTATCATCCTTCTTTGCCTTTGCTCTTATTACGAGGGACTTAAGGTTCTTCTCTTCAAAGTCCTCTGCGGCACGGCTTATCGTGAAGGCGGAGGTGCTCAGCGACTCGATATCGAAATCATCATCAACAGCGTCTTTTGAAAGGACTACAAGCTTTTTCGAGAGCATTGCATTCTCTCTGCCGTCCTCAAGCTTTTTTGCTTCCTTTTCCTTTAAGTCCGAGAGGTGACGGTATATGCCGTCAAGTGAGACATATTCCGTTAGTAGCCTTGTCGCGCTCTTTTCGCCGATTCCGCTCACTCCCGGGACATTGTCTGCAGCGTCTCCCAGAAGAGAAAGGTAGTCGACTATCTGCTCAGGATATACTCCATACTCATCCTTGACAGTCTCTCTATCGAGGACGGTGTAATGACTTTCACCCTTTTTCTTGGGCGGTCTGAGTATGGACACAGAGGGGCTTATAAGCTGGCAGAGGTCCTTGTCTCCCGATACTATCACCGTTCTCCAACCCGCCTTTTCAGCCCTGTCAGAGAGAGACGCCATGACATCGTCAGCCTCAAATCCAGGCTTTGAAACGACCTTTATGTTCATCTTAGAAAGGGTATTTTTAATGGGCTCCACAGCCTTATGTAAATCGTCGGGGGCTTTTTCCCTGTTTGCCTTGTACTCAGGATATAATATATGACGGAATGTCGGTTCCCTCTCGTCCATAGTGACAGCTAAGGCATCCATCTTGTTTTCTTTAAGAATATGGAATAGCGTCTGGAAAAAGCCGTAGTAGGCACTTATGTTATTACCTTCTCCATCTACAAGCGGACGTGATATAAAAGCCCAATAACTCTTGTAGATTATCGAATAGCCGTCAAGAAGAAAGAGGGTTTTGTTGTATTCTTTCTTCTCCTCCTTCTTTTCTTTCTCTTCCTTTTCCTTCTTCTCTTTTATTCTGAGCTGCCTTTCGCGTTCCTTCTGTCTATTTTCCTTCTCAATCAACTCCTGATCGAGATCTGCACTAGTAAAGAGTAAACCGTCCATTTTCAACCTCAGAAAAGATTATATTGTGAAAATGGAGAAAATGAAACTCACTTAATTTTTCCAAGTAGTCCTGACGCTGTATTCTCTATGTTGTCGAAAAGCTTTGAGTAAGACTCGGGAGAAAGGATGGATGAGACAGTACTGACAAAGGATGAGAAACTCTCCGACTGGCTGAACTTTTCAATTCCTTCCCTACCGTTGGCTATTGCTTCAGATATTCCCTTTATAAACGCCTTTCCTTCTACAGACGATAGATACTCGTCGAAGTTTTCCCTTTCCGTGTCGCTGAGGTAGCTGGCACTGTATAATACCCCGGCGACAGTCTCCTCCACTGCCTTCTCGAAATTGAAAGCTGTTCCGAAGTACTTGAGCGAGGTATTCGGGAAAAAGAGGAAAATCACAAAGTAGATGATGAGGGAGAGTATTAGAACTGTGAATAATCCCTTGAATAGACCTACGCTCTTAGTCTTCATTTTTATCCCCTAGAAGAAATTGAAGAGGAAGGAGACGGTTATCTCGGTCTTATCGAGCGACGGTTTGAGGGCGTCTATGACGGAGATATCCTGGACGCTCGAGAGTGTATTCCAGCTCTGGGAAAGCGGGAAGAGGGCACTGAAGCCAAGTGTTACGCGCTTACCTATATTGAAGTCCAGACCGGCCTTATAGAAGAATGTAGAGGTTTTCAATATATCGCTGAAGGATGGACTCTCAAGGCCGTTGTAAATCCACGTTGTGTCAACCTTCTCGCCCTTAGTCATAATTCCGGCTCCAAGAAGAATGTCGATAAAGTATATCTTCGTCCTAAGGGAAAGCGAGGAGAGAATATCGAAAGAAGACAGGGCAAGCTGTTCTGTAAACGAGCCGCGGACCTTCTCTTCAAGTGTAAGAGTACCGATGTTGAACCTCAGCTCACTACCCACCTTGAAGGAAGAGAAGTCGAGTGACGAGAAATCAACGGGAGTGTCACTGTCCTTATTAATCGGAAAATCGAAGGAGTAGTTGAGTCCCACCTTCATGAATGACGCACTGAGCGTGAGGGACACAACGAGGAGTATTAGTATAAAAGCAAAACTTTTCTTTTTCATTTTTTCACCAGCATCTCTTAAAACAATAACTATAGAAAGAAGTTACAACCAATTATCTTTTTTCTTCCTTATATGCCCTTTCAAGCTCAAGAAGGAATACAGACGAATCTGCATCCGACGGCATCCTCCAGTCAGAGCGGGGAGAGAGCGTCACGGCCCCCACCTTCGGACCGTCGGGGAGGCAACTACGCTTAAACTGCTGGGAGAAGAATCTCCTGATAAATGTTCTCAGCCACTTGTAGATAGTGTCCCTGTCGTATGTTCCTTTGAATGCATAGAGTGCAAGGCGGAATGTCTTTTCTACCGAATAAGAGCACCTCATAATCGAGTAGAGGAAGAAATCGTGTAGTTCATACGGCCCTACTATATCTTCAGTAACCTGGTCAATCTTCCCGTCGTGTCCCGGGATAAGCTCGGGAGATACGGGAGTAAGGAGAATATCTAAAAGAACGGAGGCACATTCGGGTGTGCATTCGTTGTCTTTATAGTAGCTCACAAGGCTCCTCACAAGGGTTTTGGGCACTCCTGCATTCACCGCATACATCGACATATGGTCGCCGTTGTATGTCGCCCACCCAAGTGCCAGTTCCGATAAGTCCCCCGTCCCGATGACGATGGCGCCTTCCTTGTTGGCCCAGTCCATCAAAACCTGCGTGCGCTCCCTTGCCTGAGAGTTTTCATATGTTACAGAGTAGTCATCGCTACTCTGACCTATATCTCTAAAATGAGAGAGGACACTTTCTGTAATATTAACTGTGATAAAATCAACACCGAGTGCATCGGCGAGCTTTTCGGCGTTGCTCTTCGTTCTCGCCGTTGTTCCGAAGCACGGCATTGTTATGGCTTTTATATTCTTTCTATCAAGAGAGGCCATATCGAAAGCCTTGACTGCAACAAGAAGGGCAAGCGTGCTGTCGAGTCCTCCCGAGAGTCCGATTACACACTTTCCACATCCTGTGTGCTCGAGCCTCCGCTTAAGTCCCAGTGCCTGCAAAGTAAGTACCTTCTCACATCTCTTTTTACACGAGTCGTCATTCGCCGGGACAAACGGATGGGGGTCGACAAAACGGGTAAGCTGAGTTTCTTCAATATCTAGAGAGAACGGAATATGAAGATAGCCGTCATCCTCAAAGAGGAATGTATTACGCTTCTCCCTCTCACTTTCAAGCCTGTTTGTATCGACTTCGGTAGTAATGAGTTCTCCAGAAGAGAAAGTGCAATCTCTAAGTATTATGCCGTTTTCAGCTATTATATCGGAGCCGGTGAATACCATGTCAGTGGTACTCTCACCTTCCGATGCATCGGAGTAGATATATGCGCTGAGTGTCCTTGCACTCTGGGAGGCAACAAGAGCTTTTCTGTATTCGTCCTTACCAACGACTTCATCAGAGGCGCTGAGGTTTACGATAAGTGTAGCGCCTGCGAGAGAAAGGTGCGTTGAGGGGGGATCAGCAACCCACAAATCCTCACATATTTCAGCTCCAACGCGGAGAGATGAGGGGAATGTGCAGTCAAAGATTATCCTGTTACCCAGCTTTACTTCCCCCCACTTTGTACTGACGCTTACATTTTCTTCCGGGCACGGTGTAAACCAGCGTGTCTCGTAGAACTCGCCGTAGGATGGAAGGTTTTTCTTTGCAACGAATGCCAGGACTCTACCTTTCTGTATTACCGCTGCTGTATTGTAGAGCTTACCAAGGTGCTTCAAGGGGTAGCCGACAAAGACAAGAGTATCTAATTCATTAGTAGCCAGAACTATTTCTTCAAGTGCCTTCTCTGAAGCATCAAGAAGAGTACTCTGGAAGAAGAGATCCGACGATGTATACCCCGTAATACCCATCTCGGGAAAGACAAGGACCTTCACCCTCTTCTCTGAGGCTTCTTTAATATATTTTATTATTTCTTTTGCGTTATATTCTGTATTTCCAACCTTGAGCGATGGTGAAACCGCTGCAACTTTAATAAATCCGTCTTTCATATAATGAGAATAACACAAAGCCAGTCTTAAGTTAAGGAACAAACAGGCATCAATATGCAATACACACCCATCCCAAAGTTAAAGAAGAAGTTTCTATTCGTATATTCTGTTATTTGAGAACATGGGAGAAGAAGGTGGGGTAAAAACCTGGAAACAAGGCCACCTTCCTTCTCAATTGTCCCTTAGCCCAGAAGACAGATAAGAGCGAGTGCGTAAGGCAAAATTGCACAGCCGTATGGCCAACTCCCCATAAGGGGCAAACGATAACCGAGTGGTTATCACTACACTCCTCTTCGTCTTCCGAGGGGAATATAATTTGTTCAATGAAAATAATCAATAGATTATGACTATTTTTTAACATCAAATCTGTAATGTTTTATATAAAAACAAATTCCTTTGAACAAAAACCAACATTTACTTCTTAAACCGGCTGAAAAAACCTTTCTTGTTTTCCGCTTCTTTCTCTTCAAAGCCCGTCAGTTTGTACCCGAGCTTACCTAGTGCTTCCCCCAGCGCCTTTTCATCGATTTTCTCTTCGCTGAGTATTGTTGTTTCCCCATTGTTCTTGAGTGTTGCCTTAACGTTTTTGACTTTGAAAGCCGACCTTATACAATCGTTTACATGACTCGTGCACATCGAGCACATCATCCCGTCTATATTTGCTTTCGTTTCGTACATATTAAAGCCTCCGGGAACATATTATTCTTAGGCGCAGTTAGTTTCAACTACCCAAATCAAAAGGCAGCCCCTTTCGAGACTGCCTTGAGAATTCTCTGTAGATGAATCAGAGCTGAGGACCTGCAGCAACAAGTGCCTTTCCTTCTGCTGTTGTTTCATACTTAGCAAAGTTCTTGATGAACCTCTCTGAAAGATCCTTTGCCTTTGCCTCCCAGTCCTTGCTGTCCTTGTATGTATCTCTAGGATCGAGGATAGCCGGGTCAACTCCAGGAAGAGATGTAGGTACTTCGAAGTTGAAGTAAGGAATCTTCTTTGTTTCAGCTGTGAGGATAGCTCCGCTGAGGATAGCATCGATGATGCCTCTTGTATCCTTAATGGAGATTCTCTTTCCTGTTCCGTTCCAACCTGTGTTGACGAGGTAAGCCTTAGCGCCACTCTTCTCCATCTTCTTTACGAGCTCTTCAGCATACTTTGTAGGAGGAAGCTCGAGGAATGCCTGTCCGAAGCAAGCTGAGAATGTAGGTGTCGGCTCTGTGATTCCTCTTTCTGTTCCTGCAAGCTTAGCTGTGAAACCTGAGAGGAAGTAGTACTTTGTCTGCTCGGGTGTGAGGATAGATACAGGAGGAAGAACGCCGAATGCATCAGCTGAGAGGAAGATGACATTCTTTGCTGCCGGGCCGTGAGAAATCGGCTTGACAATCTTTTCGATGTGGTCAATCGGGTAAGATACACGTGTGTTCTCTGTGACAGACTTATCTGCAAAGTCAATCTTGCCGTTTGCATCGACTGTTACGTTCTCGAGAAGAGCATCTCTTCTGATTGCATTGTAGATGTCCGGTTCGCTTTCCTTGTCGAGGTTGATGACCTTTGCATAGCATCCGCCTTCGAAGTTGAAGACACCGTTGTCGTCCCAACCGTGCTCGTCATCACCAATGAGGAGTCTCTTCGGGTCTGTTGAGAGAGTTGTCTTTCCAGTTCCTGAGAGGCCGAAGAAGATAGCTGTGTTCTCGCCGTTCATATCTGTGTTAGCTGAACAGTGCATTGAAGCAATACCCTTGAGAGGGAGATAGTAGTTCATCATTGAGAACATACCCTTCTTCATCTCACCGCCGTACCATGTGTTGATGATAACCTGCTCACGAGATGTGATGTTGAACATAACTGCTGTCTCGCTGTTGAGACCAAGTTCCTTATAGTTCTCGACCTTAGCCTTGCTTGCTGTGTAAACGACGAAGTCAGGCTTGAATGTCTTGAGCTCTTCTTCGCTTGGCTTGATGAACATGTTTCTGACAAAGTGTGCCTGCCAAGCAACTTCCATGATGAAGCGGATAGCCATTCTTGTATCTTTGTTTGCACCGCAGTATGCATCAACGACGAAGAGTCTCTTGTTGGAGAGTTCCTTGACTGCAAGGGCCTTTACTGCCTTCCATGTCTCTTCACTTGCAGGATGGTTGTCGTTCTTGTAACCCTCTGTAGTCCACCATACTGTGTCCTTGGAGTTTTCATCAACAACGATGTACTTGTCCTTAGGTGAACGGCCTGTGTAGATTCCTGTCATGACGTTGACTGCGCCAAGTTCAGTTACCTGCCCTTTCTCATAGCCTGTAAGGCTCTCTTTGGTCTCTTCTGCAAACAGCATCTCGTAGGAAGGGTTGTAAACAACTTCTTTTGTTCCTGTGATACCATAGGCTTTCAAATCGATATCCATAATTTATCTCCTTGTTACTAAATTTGATGCACCTTTAATTTTCGGCGCGTCCACATATTATTAATTTTTTCCAAATTAATCACTACCCCAATCTACATTATTTTATGGATTGTGATGACGTCTCACGGGGCATATATATGAGGCGTTCTACTTTTTAAAATATATCGCTTGAAAGATAACAGGTAATCAATTACCATTATTCACGTCGTTGGATAATGGCGCTGTCAGATGCTGTTATATAACGGAATAAGGATAAAGTGACCTGCAGTTTCAATAGTTTTTATCCCAAAAGGAAGCTGCAGCCACTTGGTTTAGTGAATTATGAAGCTTATAGATACAAAGGATGCAGTCGGCACAGTCCTGGCGCATGATATAACTCAGATTATAAAAGGTGTCACAAAGGATGCCGTATTCAGAAAGGGTCATATAGTAGAGGAGAAAGACATACCCGTTCTCCTCTCTGTCGGCAAGGACCATCTCTATGTCTGGGAGAATGAAGAAGGAATGCTCCATGAAAACGATGCCGCAGACATATTAAGAAAGATATGTCAGGGCTCGAATATGCACCCCACTCCCGTCAAGGAAGGAAAGATTGAGCTTGTTGCAGATGAATGCGGCTACTTCACTGTCGATAAGGAAAGGCTCAAGAGAGTCAACTCACTCGGCGAGATGATGATTGCCACAATTCCGGGAGAGATAAGAGTCGAGAAGGGACAGCGCCTTGCAGGAACAAGGATTATTCCTCTTGTAATTGAAAAGGAGAAGATGGACAAGGCTGTAGAGGTCTCATCAGGTAAGCCCATCCTCGACATAAAACCATTTAAAAAGAAGAATTATGGTGTTGTTACAACAGGTAACGAAGTTTTCTACGGAAGAATAAAAGATACATTTACACCTGTAATCGAGGCTAAGCTATCCGAATATGACTCGAAGATGGTTGCACATAAGACTTCAAATGACAACGCAGAGAATATTCTCTCATGCATTGAAGAAATGAAATCGAATCCGGACGTCGAGATGATTATATGTACTGGTGGTATGAGCGTTGACCCTGACGACAAGACTCCACTTGCAATAAAAAAGAGCGGGGCACGTATTGTGTCATACGGTGCTCCGGTTCTCCCGGGTGCGATGTTTTTGATGGCGTACCTTGAGGACGGACGCCCCATAATCGGACTTCCGGGCTGCGTAATGTATGCAGGGCGAACGGTCTTTGATCTGGTACTGCCACGCATCATGGCTGATGTGGAAGTTGATGAGAACTACCTCGAGTCACTCGGCTACGGCGGAATGTGCCTGGGGTGCAAAGTGTGCCATTTCCCGTTCTGTTCATTCGGGAGAGGCGTATGAAAATAAGCGACTTTAAAACTGCTGTCATTGTTCTTTCCGACAGGTCATATAACGGAGAAAGAGAAGATTTATCGGGACCTGCAATAAAGGACTATCTTATGGCGCACGGCTACTCGGAGCCGAAATATATTCTTCTTCCCGACGACAGAAAGAGGCTCGAGGATACACTTATTGCACTCTCTGACGAGGAGAAAGTCGACCTTATTCTCACAAGCGGGGGAACGGGCTTTGCTGAACGCGATATAACCCCCGAAGCAACAGAGAGCGTTGCAACTAGAAATGTTCCCGGCATAAGTGAGGCAATCCGGGCATACAGCCTGACAAAGACACCTCACGCAGTACTCTCGCGCGCGGTAAGTGTCATAAGGCACTCCACACTTATCATCAACCTTCCAGGCAGTCCTAAAGCTGTCGAAGAAGCATTATCAGTGATCATAGAAGCACTCCCTCACGGGCTTGGACTCCTGAGGGGTGAAAAACTTGATAAATAAAAATCACCCAAAGGAGAAAAGAAAATGAAGAAGGTATTATCATTACTTCTTGTCGTAGCACTTACTGTTACTTCCCTCTTTGCACAGGCTGCATCAGAAAAGGCAGTAGCAGTGGAAAAAACTGAGCTCATCGTCTTTGCAGCAGCATCGATGAAAGAAACTTTGACTCAGATTAAAGCCATCTATGAAGAGGCTCATCCCGAGATTACACTCACATACAACTTCGACTCAAGCGGAACGTTGAAGACTCAGATTGAGCAGGGCGCTGACTGTGATGTATTTTTATCTGCAGCAACAAAGCAGATGAATCAGCTCACAGATCTTAATATGGTCGATACTTCCACAAGACTTGACCTCCTCGAGAACAAGACAGCTCTCGCTGTTCCTGAAGGAAACCCGAAGAACATCACATCTTTTGATCAGCTTGCCGAGCTCTTGAAGGAAGGAAAGGTCCTTCTCGCAATCGGTAACTCCGATGTTCCTGTTGGCCAGTACACACAGAAGATCTTCGCTTACTATGGCTTAGACGAGAATGCAATCGCATCTTCATTGACATATGGAACAAACGTCAAGGAAGTTACAACTCAGGTAAGCCAGAACTCCGTTGACTGCGGAATCATCTACGCAACCGATGCATACTCAGCAGGCCTCGCCGTTGTCGACACAGCAACAAGTGAGATGACAGGCGGAAAGGTTATCTACCCTGTCGCAGTTCTTTCTGTAGCAAAGCACCCGGTAGAGGCTAAGGCATTTGTCGACTACCTTACAACTGATGAAGCAATGACAGTTTTTGCATCTGTCGGCTTTGCAAGTGCACTCTAATTAAGTGGAGGGCTCCTGCCCTCCATATCTTTTAAATATGGACTGGTATCCTTTTTTTAACTCCCTTAGAATTGCATTCTTTACTTCAATAATCGTCTTCTTCCTCGGAATATTCCTTGCCGAGGTCGTTGCAAAAATGCATCCGATTCTAAAGGGCATTCTTGATGTCTTTCTAACACTCCCCCTTGTACTTCCCCCGACAGTCGTGGGCTTCTTCCTGATTCTTATTTTCGGCGTGAAAACACCCCTCGGGCAGTTTCTCGGAAAGTTCGGAATCAAATTTGTCATGACATGGTACGGAGGAATAGTAGCAGCAACGGTCGTTGCCTTCCCCTTGATGTATAGGACAACACGAGGCGCATTCGAGGCCTTCGATTCGACACTCAAGGAGGCTGGAAAAACACTGGGCTTAAGTAACTCGTTCATCTTCTGGAGAATAAAAATCCCCGCATGCAGAGAAGGAATTCTCGCAGGTGTTGTACTTGCTTTTGCACGCGCGCTCGGAGAATACGGGGCAACGAGTATGCTTATCGGGTACACGCCGGGAAAGACTGCCACGATTTCGACCACAGTCTACCAGCTATGGCGTACAAACAACGAAAGAGAGGCTTATATATGGGTACTCATAAACGTTGCGATATCTGCAGTGGTGCTTCTTTCCGTCAACCTTCTTGAAAACAAGGACAGAAGATCAAGGAGGAAGAAATGAAACTTGTTGTTGATATAAAAAAAGACTTCGGCTCTTTTTTCCTTTCATCTTCATTCGAGACGGAAGACCTTATAACAGGATTTCTGGGTTCAAGTGGCTCGGGTAAGAGTATGACACTCAAGTGCATTGCCGGAATCGTAACGCCCGACGAAGGCTACATAGCGCTCGGGGACAGGGTGCTCTTCGACAGCAAAAAACACATCAATGTCAGGGTACAGGATAGAAGAGTCGGATACCTCTTCCAGAACTACGCCCTCTTTCCCACAATGACTGTGAAAAAGAACATCCTCTGCGGCCTTATGAAAGATAAGGACAAGGAGAGCAAAAAACGAAAGTATGAAGAGGCAATCGAACTCCTGCACCTTGAGGGCCTCGAGAACAGACTTCCCTCCCAGCTCTCAGGCGGCCAGGCACAGAGAACAGCACTTGCGCGCATAATCGTCAGCGAGCCCGAGATGCTCCTTCTCGACGAACCGTTCTCCGCTCTCGATGCATTTTTGCGTAAAAGTCTTCAAACGGAGCTCTTAACACTTTTGAGAACACTCAATAAGAATGCCGTACTCGTCACACATTCAGCGCGTGAAGTCAGGAGAATGACTACTACCCTCTTTGTCATGAAGGACGGCTCGATTATAAGACGGGGAAAGACGGAAGACATATTCTCCGACCCCGGAAGCGATGATTGCCGAGTCCTCCTCGAAGATTATTAAGATGAGGTGTTACATTCGTGTAACACCATTTTTATCACTGCCCTGCCCTGATTAATCTCACAATTTCCACAAACGGCGCAAAGAGAATCTGGAAAGTGCTGTCAAGCCCTGACGAGTAGAGCACGTAGCGCTTGAAAACAAAGACGACGACCATGATGATTATCATCTTTATAAGGAAAGAAAGGAGCGACTTACCGAAGCTTTTATAGAGGACAGCAACAAGATTACGGTCGTTCTTGATTCTTTTAACGCCACATCTCACAAGTTCCTTCTTAAGTGTGCCGTCATCCTCGGCCTTCTTGAAGAAGACCGCGACCACAGCCTCCTCAAGGCCTCCCTTTATATAACCCTTTATGAAGTGATAGACCCTCGGAATAGCCTTAACAACAAAGACGAAGAAGAAAGTATAGGAGAAAAGCATCAAAATCGATGAGACAACAAGGGAAGGAATTGAATTGTCCCCGATGGAAAAGACGGAAAGTGAAATGGCGAAGAGTATTATGCTTATGAGGCTTTTTATCCCCTTCTTCAAGAGCTCTATGTTGAGGTACACCTCAAGCGCATGATAGGCAATCTCCTCCCCCGCAATCGGAATGGCGGATGCAAATTGCGATGCCTTCGAAGTAAACTTATAGAGCTTTGAGTTTCTAATTGAAGGGTTTATCTCACTCTTTGCTTCAAGGTCACTCTGGAAATTGACTACCGCTTTCTTCGTGCCGGCAATTGTTTTCTCTATCCCATGCACTGTTGCCTCGAGAGGAGTCTCGACAATTATGTCATCACTTTTTTCCTCTTCCTTCTTTTGAAGAGCATGAGCATCAAATTTGAACATATCGTCAAAGGTGGGAAGAAGATTCTCGGGGCAAAGCGCTCTTATTTCGATAAGCCTCTCCCTCGAGTATGATGACACTGTTTTGATGATCGTGCCGATTGCAGCTGTTATTACGAAAATGTCGTCCACAAGTCCAAGCCCCGCGATTATATCTGGAATGGCATCGAAAGGAAGAACAAGATAGAGTACAGCAACTGCTGCCGGGACGGCGACAGGTAGACCCCAGACTTTCGGATGCTTGGCAATAAAGAACAACACCTGGATTTTATCCCATAGTTGAGAGAGTGCCTTCTTTCCGCTGTACTTCTCTTCAGCCTTCTTCTCAGCTTTATCTATCTCATCCACCGAATAATCTTTTTCGACCTTCTTCGTTAAATCTGAAACTATTGAAGAGGCCTTCTTCTCGTTGTCCATCAGTTCTTTACCTGCCATAAGTGCATTATATTTCAAATGCACCTCAGGGAAAAGCGAAAACAAAAATGACAAAAATCCCGCTTTTCATTGACGAAAAGAAGAAAAGACAAAAAACTATAGGTAAATTTATCTCAATAAGGAGTAAATATGAAGAAAACATTGAAAAGACTTATTGCCTTGACACTTGTCGCCTTCACACTCTTTACACTTGCAGCGCAGGGTGTAATGGAGAGAGGCGAGTATGATGGCAAGACAGTCATTCTGCACTCGAATGACGTGCACGGTGCTGTCGAAGGTTATGCCTATATAAAAGCACTCAGAGATGACTTTGAGGCTAAGGGCGCAAAGGTCATTACTGTTGATGCTGGTGACTACAGCCAGGGCACAACATATGTCAGCACATCCAAGGGAAAGGATGCCGTCACACTCATGAACGCTGCCGGTTACGATATAGCAACACTGGGTAACCATGAGTTCGACTACGGCTACGAGCAGCTGAGAGAAAACCTTTCGAGCGCTGAATTCACAGTACTCTGTGCCGATGTCTTCGACGAAAGCGGTAACCCAATCTACAAGTCGGGAATCACAATGAAGGTCGGAGAGCTCACAATCGGCTTCTTCGGCCTCGAGACTCCAGAAGCACAGACAAAGGCAAATCCAGCACTTATCAAGGGGCTCAAGTTCATCGCAGGCGAAGATATGTACAAGCAGACACAGTCTGTTGTCGACGCACTCCGCGCTAAGGGCGCAGACCTTGTAATAGGACTTGTCCACCTTGGTGTTGACGGCGAAAGTACGCCGAACAGATCTGTCGACCTCCTCGCTAATGTCAGCGGCATAGACATGCTCATTGACGGCCACTCACACACTGTCATGACAGAAGGTGAGAACGGCGAGCCGATTCAGTCTACAGGAACAGCATTCGCTAACATCGGTGTTGTCGTAATCGATAACGCAACAGCAACAATAGAGGATCACTACCTCGTTTCAACAGAAGGACTCGAAAAAGATAGTGAAGTTGAGAAGGTTGCTTCTTCCATCATCGACAGAGTCAACAGCGAGTACGGTGTTGTATTTGCTACTTCTCTTGTCGAACTCAACGGCGACAGAGAGCCGGGAAACAGAACAGAAGAGACAAACCTCGGCGACCTTATCACCGACGCAATGATGTGGACAATCCTCAAGAACGAGGGTGCTCTCACAGTCGATGAAGGCCACACAGTTGCAATTACGAACGGTGGTGGAATCAGAGCATGGATTCATTCCGGCGATGTTACCAAGAACGATATCAACACCGTTCTTCCTTTTGGAAACACAATCGCAGTTGTCTATGTTAAGGGCTCCGAGCTTCTCGAGGCACTCGAAGCTTCAACATACTGCACACCGATTTCCCTCGGAGGATTCCCGCAGGTAGCAGGACTTGAATACACTGTCGATACTACAAAAGAGTACAACAAGAACAGTGAAACATATCCATCATCCACATACTACGGACCGGCATCAATCGAGAGAGTCACAATCAACAGCGTCAACGGCACACCGTTCAATGCTGATGATACTTATGCAGTCATCACAAACAACTTCGTAGCTGCAGGCGGTGACACATACTATGCATTCGCTTCCTCATCCAACCAGTTCGACACATCAATTCCACTTGATGAAGCTGTCATGGACTATGTAACAGAGGTCCTCGGCGGAGTTATCGGAGAAGAATATGCCCTTCCGGAGGGAAGAATCCACGTTATCACAGCAGCCGAAGAGGATGACGGAGTTGTTACAATCGGAGGACTCGACGCAAACGTATGGTTTACAAAGTACGGCAACGTCTACACAGACCTCCAGGTTGCTGACTTCTTCGATATGGGCTTCAGCGAAGGCGACCTTGTTACTGTTTCCTTCCTCGATAAGAGCCTCACTCTTCCTGTCGTTCCGACATACTCATATGTCGACCAGGGAACAGCTGCCATCATCGCAACTCTCGGAGAAAAAGGTGAACCCACTGGCTATCTTTCCCTTGCAATCAACATGGGTAACTTCGGTGAGAAATACGGCCTGGCATATAAGACAACAAACGAAGACAAAACATGGTACTGGACAGCCTATGACGGCGTAGAGTTCCCGGTTGAAGTCAAGTTCGAGATGGCTGAGGAAGGTGGTTACCTTGCCCAGTATATTCTCCATGACCTTACAAGAACAAACAACAGGGAAGACTATCCGGAGCTGACAGACAATGAATTTGCCAACGAAAGGGAAATCACAACAACAGGCATGGGCAAGGGAAAGCTTTATAGAACAAGCAGCCCGATCGACCCTCAGCTTGGAAGAAACACATATGCTGACAAGGCAATTGAAGAAGCAGGCGTTACAGTCATCATGAACCTTGCAAACAACAAGGCGGAAGCAGAGGCATTTGAAGGCTTTGGCGATACATACTACTCAAAGCAGAATGTCATCTACCTCAACCTCGGCGTTGACTTCCTCTCTGATGACTTCAAGAACGGCCTTGCCGACGGCCTGAGGTTCTTTGCTGCAAACAATGGCGTATATGCATTCCATTGCACTGAAGGTAAGGACAGAGCAGGCTTTGTCGCTGCCCTCCTCGAGTGTCTCATGGGCGCAACTTACGACGAAGTATGCGAAGACTACATGAAGACTTACGAGAACTACTACAAGGTTGAGAAGGGAACAGAGAAGTATGAAGCAATACTCTCAAGTAACATCGTAAAGACTCTCTCCTCAGCATTTGGAGTAAGCGACCTCAAGTCAGCTAACCTCTCTGCGGAAGCTGAAAAGTACATCGCATCAATCGGTCTCAGCGAGAGCGAAATCTCTGCTCTCAAGGCTAACCTGAAGTAAGAAAAGGTAACAACCTTTATGCCCCTCCAAGCGAGGGGCATTATATATACAAACGACAGTAAAAGGAGAAGCTGAGAATATCTTGGCAGAAGACTTCACTCAAACTTCACTCATCACTTCATTACAACTTCACTCTTTACTTCAATACGACTTCACTGTCAACTTCACTACAACTTCACTAGAGTTGTGAAGTAAATGAAAGGACTTAAATATATCGTTTCACGTGACACGAATGCTACAACGCTGTATATGAGTGAAGTTTTATTTTCCTCGCTTCATACATTTATTATTCTTTTATTTGCAAAGAAATAACCTTTACAATTCAAGACAGTATACTTTATAGCAATTCTTTGTAAACGGCTATCAAATAAAGTTTGACAGTTGCCAAGTGAAGTTTCACTACACTCAACTATATCGCCTACTTCACTACAACTTCACTAGAGTTGTGAAGTAAATGAAGTGAAATAATCCATGGTTATTCTTGCGTACTTTTCTTGTTGTACTCCCTGACAAAAAGAAAGTGAAGTAATGGAATTTTGCTCCACTGCTTCACTCTGATTAATGGGAGACTTTGGATTAGCCCTTACGTGATTCGTAGACTGCAGCACCGCCGAGGAAGTACTTACTGAGTGTAAAGAAGAGAATAAACATTGGGATGGATGCAAGGAGCGCACAGGCCATCAATGCACCCTCGTCTGTCTGTTTCTCCTCGGCAAACTTCGATATGTAGAGAGGAATCGTCTTCATCTTCTCTGCCTGTGAACACAATAGCGGCCAGAGAAGATTATCCCATTGGTTACGGAATGAGAGAATACCGAGTGTTGCGACTACAGGAGTCGAGTTCGGAAGAACTATGCGATAGTAAATCTTGAACTCGTTAAGGCCGTCGACACGTGCAGCATCAAGATATTCACTCGGGAATGTTATGAGATACTGCCTCATCTGGAAGACGCCGAAAGCGCTGACAAGGAACGGGATTATAAGGCCCGGGATTGTGTTTATCATCTTGAACTTCGATGCAACTAGGTAGAGCGGAATCATGATGGCTTCAAAAGGAATCATCATGGTACTCATGATTGCCATGAAGACGGCAGTCTTACCGCGGAAGTTGAACTTCGCGAGTCCATAGCCACATAGCGACGACATAAGGACTGTCGTGACTGAACACGTTATTGCAACGATAAGCGAGTTGAAGAGATTACGGAAGAATATCTTCTCACCGTGGTTACCGAGTATTGCCTTCTGGAAGTTTGTAAAGAATGTACGGGACTCAGTTGTAAAGTACTTCTTACTGGGTATCCAGGAATACGGCATCGCCATAATCTGCTTGGCGTCCATGAAGGATGCGGTAATCATGAAGGCAAGTGGCATGAGGGTGAATATAAGAACGATAATCAAGACAACGTATGTCAGGATTTCACCGATTGAGACCTTTCCGACAAATTTATTGTTGTTCATACCGCCCTCCTCAATACTCTGTATCGTCGCCACTCTTCTGGACAGCAAACTGCAGCGCTGTGAAGAAAAGCATTATGACAAAGAGGATAATCGACATTGCACTCGAACGTCCGAGCCTGCGGTTGACAACACCAGTGTAGTAGATGTTCATTGTTATTACGTCGATAGGCTCTCTTGCTGTTCCGCCCTGGACGAACATGTACTGTGTGCTGAAGGTCTTGAGACACTGCAGCATGGCCATAATGGAAACAAGCATGATTGTAGGCTTGAGGAGCGGAAGCGTTATCCTCCAGAATGTATGCCACCTCGATGAGCCGTCGACTATCGCAGCTTCATATAGTGTCGGAGGTATACTTGCCAGTCCTGTTATGAAAAGGATTGTAAAGTAGCCTATGTACTTCCAGAAGTAGACGATGATAGTAGATGCTCGAAGCATATTGTCGCTCGTAAGCCATTGGTAGTCCTTTCCGGAGGTATGCATAATCCAGTTGGACATCTGGTTGAAGAGTCCTGTCGGCTGGAAGAGAATCATCCAGATTGTGGCTGCAACGACCGATGAGAGTACAGCCGGTGTATAGTAGGCAAGCTCAATCATCTTTGAATGGCTGGGCCTGCGTAATTGCATAATCAATACGGCAAGGATAAGAGATACCACCACCATCGGAATGAATGTGCCGATAGTGAAGATTCCCGTTGCCTTGAGGGAATTCAGGAGTGAGAAACCGCCGTTCGACTGCGTAAAGAGATACTTGTAGTTCTCGAATCCCACATAATCCCATGTGCGCTTGATGGCGTCACGGTTGGTAAGGCTTGTTATAAAAGCACTGATAATCGGATAAAAGCTGAAAACGGCAAAGAAAACCAAACAAGGAACTGTAAAGGCAAAGCCCCATCTCGCCTGCTTCTTTTCAATGCTGTACCGTGTTGTTCTTTTCATAAAACTTCCATAAAGCGGGCCGAAACCCGACCCGCATTTTTCTCTCAGATTTTTTAGTCTGCAAGTATTTCGAGGACTGTCTTCTGGAGTGTGTCGTAAGCTGCGCTTGGATCTACGCCCTGGAGCATAACCTGCTTAACTGCGCTGTTGATTGCACTCTGAATTTCTGCTGCACCCTTTTCGTAGTAAACGATGTGTGAGCGTGCGAAGTCGTTCTTGAAGACTTCAGAATATGGCATTGAAGCATATGTCTCGCCTTCCATGAGAGCCTTTGTAGGCTGGATGAGGCCGACCTGTGTCAGGTACTCTTCAGCATGTCCCTCTGTGAGGAGGAAGTACTTGATGAGTTCCCAAGCCATCTGCTGCTCGCGTTCCGACTTATCTGCATTGACCATATAGAAGTGGCCGTAGTAGCATCCTGCAACGTCCTTGACTGCATTCTCGAATGTAGGATATGGAACAACCATCCATTCGCCGCTGTTGTAGAAGTCAGGGTTATCGGAAAGGATTCTAGCTTCCTGATAGAGACCTGTGTTAGCCATTGCGATGTCGCCGTTGTCCTTGTTGAAGAGCTTACGTGCTGCTGTGAGTGTTGGGTTACCGAGGTTCTCGCCACTTGGTCCCCAGTTCTGCATGAATGTAAGTGCCTTGACCCATGCTTCCTTGTTTACACATCCCTCTGTGCCGCTGAGTGAGCCACCGAGCTGCTCAACCATCGGAACGAAGTATGTGAGCTCATAGGAATATCTGAAGTCGAAGCCGCGGCGTGTTATGATATCACCATCGCGGAGGACTATCTTAGAGCTTACTTCAACCATGTCTTCCCATGTCTTCGGGTAATCTGTCTCAGGATCGAGGCCTGCATCTCTGAAGACCTTCTTGTTGATGAAGATTGACCAGTTTGTAAGTTCGAGCGGGAGACCGTAGATTTCGCCGTCATAATATACAGCGTCGATCATGCCGTCTTCGTAGGAAGCAAGAAGATCCTTTGCATCCTTGAAACCGAGTGTCTCGTAGTCTGCAACTGCAACTCTTCCCGCCTCGATGTACTGATATTCGTTCTCAATCGGGAGGTTGAAGAATGAGGGGCCCTCACCTGACGCAAATGCTGTCTGAATGAGTTCTCTCAGCTTCTCTGCGCTCTGACGTGTGACGTTGACCGTTACATTCGGATGAAGTTCGCAGAACTCTTTGATGTATCTTTCTTCAAGAGCCTGTCTGGAAGCATCCTCGTGTGTCCAGAATTCAAGTGTGATAGGGCTGTCATCAGCCTCCGCCTCTTTGCTTCCACTAGCAAAAAGAGGAACAAACAATGCCAGTACGAGCATTATCATGATAATCGTTTTTTTCATTTTAATCCCTCCATCGAATTAAAATACATGGTATATTGTTCCACACAAATTCAACTTCATGTTGACAAATTTGCTCATATACAAAAATTTCATACTACCATTAATTTTATTTATGAACGAGAAGGCAAAAATAAACAGATTGCCTCCTCCTGATGATTTTCCGCACTCTCAATGCGACATAATTTTTAATCGTCTTCGGCTCTCGCGAGAACTATCACACCCTCAGAGGGGACGGATACGCACCATTCCACCCTCTCCGAGCCCCACTTGAAGGTATTTCCGTCAAGAATGACATCCCATTTTCCGTTAGGAAGTGTACCGAGGAAAGTCTCCTTAAGAGGATTAACTATGACAACACCGACTGTCTTACCGTCGATTGTGTAGAGAGCGCAAATCGAGAGATTATCCCAGACTGCAACCTTCACATCCGCTCTTCTTATCCAGGAATATCTCTTTCTCATCTTTATAAGATTGGAGTACCAATTGAACATCCTTCCTGCGGGATTATTCTCCTCTACACTTTCCCAGTCGATGTTATTTATCTCGTCTGGAGCATTGTAGCTGTTGCCGTCCCCTTTCTTACTCCTGAGAATCTCCTCTCCAGAGAGCATGAATGGGGTACCCTGACTTATCATAAGAATTGCAGCTCCGAGCCTGTTCATTTTCAAGAGTTCTTCGTCACCCAAATGAGGATTCGAGAGCTTGAGTTTATCCCAAAGCGTGTTGTTGTCGTGTGCCGACATGTAGTTGATGACCATGTTGTCATTGACGGACCAGAAGGAAGCAGAAGATGCAGCCCCGCCGGAAATACCGAAGGCAACTTTATCTGCACTCTCCTTCGAAATATTACCGTTAATGTAGCCCTTTGCAAGGTTTGAGAAGGCACTGCCTTTGAGGCCGTCGCGAATAACATCATTGAATACGGCAACACTACCGGATGCACATCCGGAGTCCTGGATTCTCTTTATATTGCTCTGAGAGGCAAGAAGCCACGGGTCGAAAGAAACACATCCCCCGCTCCAACCTTCGCCGTAGATGATGCACTTCGGGTTGATTTTATGAAGAGCCTTCTCTATTTCAGCTATTGTCTCAAGGTCATGTATTGCCATCAAATCAAATCTGAAACCGTCAATATGATACTCCTTTGCCCAATAGAGAATGCTGTCTATCATAAAGCGGCGGTACATAAGTCTGTTGGAGGCTGTCTCATTACCGCATCCGCTGCCGTTTGATGGTTTACCGTCATTGTTATAGCGGTAGTAGTAATAAGGGACAATCTTATTGAATGATGACTCTTCGAGGCTGTATGTATGGTTATAAACAACATCCATGACAACCCCGATTCCTTTCTTATGGAGTGCCTGAACTAAAGCCTTAAGTTCCTTTATCCTCACGTCGCCGTTATAAGAATCAGTGGAGTAGCTACCTTCCGGGGAGTTGTAGTTCTCCGGGTCATATCCCCAGTTGAATAGCCCTGATTTCGTCTCGTCGACTGTCGCATAATCAAAAATCGGAAGCAGCTGCACATGGCTAACCCCTAAAGACACAAGATAATCAATTCCGACGGGAAAGCCTGATGAATTTTTAAGCCCTTCTTCCGTGAATGCCAGGAACTTACCTTTATACTTACTGTCAGCGATTCTATTCGAGAAATCCCTTACATGTGTCTCCCAGATGACTGCATCTGAATAGTGAGAGATGTTATCGACAAAGGTATCGTTATCATAGCCATCGGGGTTGGTGAGAGAAAGGTCCACAACCATTCCCCTCTTACCGTTGATTCCAACTGCCTTTGCATATGGGTCCACAGCTTCGTTTTCACCAAATGCAGTAGTAACAGTATATGTGTAGTAAGTGCCGTGACCGCACTCAACGGTAGCACACCACACGCCCCTCTCGAGCCTCTGCATATCGACTACGCTGTATGCTTTTTTAAAACTGCCGTTGTCGTAAAGGTTGAGAGCAACCTTCTCTGCTGTCGGGGCCCACACTTTGAAGACGGTCTTACCGCCGTCTATAACAGCACCCAGGTCTTTGCCGTCGTATGTATAATTGGTGATGAAATAGTCGCTGTCGAATATATTTCCGTCCCCGCAGAACGATGCATAGTCGTACTGTTCTATCCACTTCTCAGGACTTGACCCGTTATTTAAATCCATATAATCCGCTGCCCTTTGTCAATTCGAGTTTAAGCCTGAATGAGGCCCCAAGTGTTAGATTATACAGTACTAGAGAAAAATCCTCCATAATAGAGTAACAAAAGTTTTAATACCGATATTTTATGTTTTCATCAATATTGATGGCGAGATGCCTTGTTTTGGCTGAAAGAAAGAGCAACACAGCCTCGCCATGTTGCCCGTTTGAATCTTTTTCCTCTTTTATTTCTTTGCGATGTACTTTCTGATATCCAGTGCAACGGCAATGACGATGACAAGGCCCTGTGCAATGTAGTTGTAGTACGGGTTGACGCCTAGGAACTGAAGAATAATCTTCAAGACTTCGAAGACAAGGACACCGACAACTATTCCAGATATCGTACCGATACCTCCCGTTGTCGAGACGCCTCCGATTGTACATCCGGCAATGGCCTCCAGTTCATATCCCGAACCCATCGAAGCAGAAGAGCCACCAGACTTAGCTGCAAGTAGGTATCCTGCAAGTGCATACATCAATCCTGCGATGACGTAAATTTTTGTAAGCTGACGGCCTGTATTTACACCGGAAACCTCTGCTGCAACCTCGTTACCGCCTATTGCGTACATGTACTTACCATGTGTCGTCTTGTTGTAAAGGAACCAGAATAGTATACCGAAGAAGAGAGCAACGAATAAAAGATACGGGATGTAGAATCCCTTCGTGCTTCCGATTCGTCCTGTGATAAGCTTTATATACGAGCTCTGGAATCCTCCGATAGGCTGAGCGTCTGTGAAGATAAGGCTTATTCCATAGATTATAGTCTGGGTTCCGAGTGTTGCGATGAATGGAGGGACCTTTAGCTTTGTTACAATCAAGCCGTTTACAAGGCCGAAGAAGAAACCGAAGACAAGGACAATGAGAAGAACGACGAACATATTCATCTCGGGGAGGTTCTTATAGAGGCGCCCAGTGTAGTCTCCGCGCTGGATTAATACTCCGGCAAGACATGCGGCAAAGCCTACCTGACGACCTGCCGAGAGGTCGGTTCCCTTTGTTATCAAAATTCCCGACACTCCAAGTGCGATGAGGAATCTGATAGACGTATTACTTACCAGGTTTCCGAAGTTTCCCCAGGAGAAGAAGTTCGGTACACAGCATCCGACAATAATGGATGCCAGAACGAGAAGGACAACAATCGGATTCGATTTCACCTCACTCCAGAATTTTTTCATAATATCTTTATTTTTATTCATTTCTGCTCTCCTTGTCGCGGATACTCCGAGGACTTGCCTCGAGAGAGGAGCGACTAAATATCAAAGACATCAGCCGTCAGCAAACGCTGACAACTGAAGTGGAGATAAATGCCTATACGGCCCGCTTCTCCTGCGGTATCGGGGTCTCTCTCCCCGTCGTCCTTCGCCAATGTTATCGGGAGGTTTTGTATATCCGCATCACTGTCTCTACCCATCAAGACTGTTTAAACACGGACCGTAGAGCAGACAGGCTAGGACAACACCTATCGGTACCTATATGTTCTCCCATAACGTAGTGCGCTAAGCACCTAGGCTAATCAACAAGGGTATGAGCTGTTTCCACCTCTCATACCCCGGGTCTTGACCCGTGGGTTGTTGATTTTTACACCTCCTTAGCACTCTCGAAACGTGTTGCGAGTGTCATAACCTTTTCCTGTGTGGCATCCTTGCCGTCCACAAAGCCTGTCACACGCCCGTCGCACATTACCATGATTCTGTCGGACATACCTATGAGCTCGCCCATCTCACTTGAAATCATGATTATGCTCTTACCCATTTTGGCGAGTTCAGCGATTATACAGTAGATTTCATACTTCGCGCCGACATCTATTCCCCTTGTCGGCTCATCGAGGATAAGGACATCGGGGTCATTGGCAAGCCATCTACCGACAAGGACCTTCTGCTGGTTACCGCCCGAGAGAGTCTTTATCTGGGTCTTTCCCGACGGCGTCTTTATGTTCATCTTCTCGACATTCTCCTCAACAAGATTATCTATCTTCTTGAGGTTGAGGGTTATACCCTTTTGTATGTAGGTATAATGCTTGAGTGCAGCTATCGAGATGTTATCAGAGACGGGAAGAACGCCCATGATACCTGTCCGTCTTCTGTCTTCCGTCAGCATTGCTATCCCCTGGTCGATTGCATCCTTGGGCCTGTGTATATGGAGTTCCTTTCCCTTATAGAAAACCTGACCCTTAATGTGGCTTCTGACGCCGAAGAGGCCTTCCATAAGCTCTGTTCTCTGCGCGCCAACGAGTCCCCCGACTCCGAGGATTTCACCCTTCCGAAGGGTAAAATTTACATCCCTGAAGCTCTTGGGGTTGATTGATGTGAAGTCCTTGACTTCAAAGACAACCTCTCCCGGAACATTCTCACGCTCGGGGTAGAGATTCGAGAGCTCGCGTCCGACCATCTTTGTGATTATCATATCGGTGGTGAGCTCTTCCGCCGGCCACGTTCCGATATACTTGCCGTCACGCATGATGGTCACTTCGTCGCTTATTCTCAGGATTTCATCCATCTTGTGTGAAATATAGACAATCGCAACGCCTTCAGCCTTCAGGTCTTCGATAATCCTGAAGAGGGCATCAACTTCATTCTGCGTCAAAGATGATGTCGGCTCGTCAAGAATTAGGACACGGCAGTTTGCAGAAACGGCCTTTGCTATCTCGACCGACTGCATCTGCGACACACTGAGATTCCCCACCTTCTCCTTCGGGTCAAAATCCATTCTCACCTTTTTGAGGAGGGTTGCGGTATCATCATACATTTTCTTGTGGTCGACCATCGGGATGAAGCCGAAGAGCTTCTTTATAGGGTAACGACCGAGGAATATATTCTCTCCTATGGTTCTTGCCGGAATGGGCTGCAGTTCCTGATGAACCATCGCTATTCCTTTTTTCAGCGCATCCATAGGATCTTTTATTTCTGTTTTATTTCCGTCAATCAGTATCTCACCCTCATCCATCTTGTATATTCCGAACATACATTTCATGAGAGTGGACTTTCCAGCTCCGTTCTCACCCATCAGGGCATGGACCTTTCCGGGACGAAGCCTCAGTTGAGCATGATCTAGAGCCTTAACGCCGGGAAATGACTTCGATACATCATGCATCTCCAGGAGGAATTCTGACATCTTCCAAAATCTCCTTTTATTTTATAAGACAAAGGCGAGCAGAGTTAATCCTGCCCGCCCTGAAACTGTTATTATCAATAACAGGCGAACCAGAAGTTCAAATGAACTATCTGATCATTACGTACGGTACCCAGTAGTAGTTGTCGATTGCTTCGCCGTTGAGAAGCATGACTGTTACATCTACTGCCTTGTGTGACTGTCCAACGTGGTCGTTGAGGACTGTTCCTGTCATCTGTCCCTTTGCTACCATTTCCTGGCATTCTTCAAGAGCGTCTACACCAACAAGGTAGATATCCTTGCCGACTGTTCTTCCTGCAGCCTGGATTGCAGCAGCAGCTCCGAGAGCCATTGCGTCGTTGTTGCAGAATACAACTTCAACATCCTTGCCGTATTTTGCAAGTGCGTTTGCACAGAGCTCCTGTCCCTTTGTCTGATCCCAGTTACCAACCTGATCGTCGAGACACTTAACTGCAAAACCGTGGTCTGTGAGGTACTTGATTGAATATTCAGTTCTGTACTGAGCATCGATGTTCTCCGGGTCTCCCTCAATCATTATGTAGGAGATGACTCCGTCGCCGTTGACATCGCCGTGGTCAGGAAGCTCTGCAATAATCTGGCCCTGGAATGAACCTGAGTCTCTTGCGTCACATCCGACATAACATACCTTCGGGTTATTGAGGATGCCAGGATAAGCTTCGTCGATGATGCTGCCGTCTGCTGCATATTCGAGAGGCTCTCTGTTGATCAATACACATGGAATGTCTGCTGCGACAATCTTGTCGATGATTGCATCAGCTGATGATGTCTGAACGAGGTTGAGGATGATTGCATCCATGCCCTGAGAGATGAAAGCATCAATCTGGTTCGACTGCTCAGCCATGTCGTTCTTACCGTCGACAAATGTCAAATTGTATTTGACTGTGTCTGTCTCGAGAGTCTTGAAGTAAGCCTGAATCTCATTTCTGTAGAGAGTCATGAAGTTATCGGTAAACTGATAAATAGCAACACCGACCTTGTAGGTCTTTACGCTACTTTCCGATGCACCCTGTGCAAATACAGTCGTCAGACATAGTAATGCAACTACGAAAACAACCAAAATTTTCTTCATACGTAAGTCTCCTTTTTTTCTTGTATGATGAATTAATTGTGTGGCCGTTTTTCAAATTTGAAAATAAAAATTTTTTCCAGAAAGCTAAATGAGAGAACACATATTTTAGGTAATCCTAACTTTCAATTTAATGAAAAGAGCAAAGATAGAGGTGTAAAATTCGTTAAAACCAAGAAAAATTCTATTTTTTGATTTTTACCTAATTTCTTTAAAAAGTGGCTATTTCTCCCCTTTTTCTGTCGCTTTTGTTAAATAATAGTACACTTGTATAATAAAATCGACACTCAATTTTCTTCTCACCTTTCTCTTTTTTCTCACGCATAAGGGATGTTCGGGCTCTGAATAGATAGAAAAGTAATGACGCAAAAAGTCGAGAAAGCGACAAAACTATCTATACATTTTTATAGATAATCAATTGACTATATATATCTAAAGTGTTTGAATTGTGGGGAGTAAAAGAGACGGAATCTTCCGTCATAACATAAGGAGAATAAGATGAGAAAAGCTATCGCTGTTCTTATAACACTCGCTCTTGTCTTCACATTCGTTTCATGTGCTAAGAGCGAATCAACAACATCTACTGCAGCAACTACTGCTACAGCATCAACAACTACTACTGCTACAGCATCAACAACAACTACAGCTGCAGCTACAACTACTACAACTGCAGCAACTGCAACAACAGCTAGTACACCGGCTGCAAAAGAAAAGACCTATAAGCTCGGCATGGGCGTTAATTTTTCAGATAACGGAACATCCGACCAGGCAGCTTATGACTGTGTCGTCGCTACTGTCGTAACAGACGAAGACGGTGTCGTCGTCGCATGTAAGATTGATGATGCTCAGAACAAGATGAAGATTGACGCTATCGACCCGAGTAAGACATTCAAGAGCAAGAAAGAGCTTAAGTATGACTACAACATGGTTAATTATTCAGAAGCAAAGTATGAATGGTTTGAACAGGTTGCAGCATTCGAGGCATACTGTGTTGGAAAGACAGAAGACGAAATCAAGAACACAAAGACTAGAGTCAGAGGAGAAGATGAGCCACATCCAGGCTATGTCGTTGCTGCCGATGAAACACTCTTTGCGTCCTGCTCAATCCAGATTACAGAGTTCATCGAGGCTGTATGCAAGGCTATCGAAGACACACATGCAGAAAGCTTCACAACTTCCTCTACTTCATTCAAACTCGGCCTCAAGCTTGACTCCACAGCTGAAGAGACAGTTGCTCCGACAGATGAAAAGGACGGAACAATCAAGATGTACTCCTCCTTCGGTGCTGCAGTCGTTGACGAAGACGGCCTGATCCTTGCCTGCCTCACAGACGCTATCCAGCCACAGTACACTGTTTCTGCAGATGACGAAGAAATCGGAAAGGCAACCTACAGAGGAAGCAAGAAGGAACTCGAGTTTAACTACAACATGGTCAATTATTCAGAAGCAAAGTATGAGTGGTTCGAGCAGGCAGCTGCATTCGAGAAGTATTGCGTAGGAAAGACTGCTGATGAAGTTGCATCCCTCCCGACAAGAGTCAGAGGTGCAGAGGAAGCTCATCCTGGCTATGTCGTAACAGCAGACGAGACACTCTTTGCTTCCTGCTCAATCCAGATTACAGAGTTCAAGGCTGTTATTTCTGAAGCTGCAAAGAATGCAAACTGAGTTTAAATCCTGTAGATTTATGCCGAGGGGGGTTATACTTCTCCTCGGCTTATTACTCTTATTAGCAGGCTGTTCCAAAAAAGAAACAGCCTCAAATGTTACACCTCAGGGACGGGCATATTTCGATCTCTTTGACACTGTTTCATACATATATTCATATAAAGGGGACAGCGAGGAGGAGTTCATTTTAAATGCCGACGAAGTCTATTCTGTTCTACTGAAATACCACCGCCTTTTCGATATCTATCACGAGTACGAAGGAATCAATAACCTCTGTACGATAAATTCGAATCCCCTTTGTGATATTGCAGTAGAAGATGAATTGATTGAATTTCTGCTCTATGCAAAAAGAATGGCAGAGGTCACAGAGGGAGAAATGGATGTGATGATGGGCTCCGTGCTCTCGCTATGGCATGACGCACGCTATAGCGAAACGCCTTATCTTCCTGATGATGAAACATTAGAAAATGCATCACACTATACAGGTTTCGAATACCTCGAGATAAACGAAGAAAAGAAAACAGTGAAGCTTCTCTCTTCTTCAAGTTCAATCGACCCAGGAGCACTTGGAAAGGGCTATGCAACGGAGAAGGCTGCCGAAATGCTCGAAGAAAAAGGCGTCTCGAGTTATGTGCTTAATATCGGGGGAAATATCAGGATAATCGGAAGCAAAATAGACGGTTCGGGATGGAGGACGGGAATAAAGGACCCCAAAGACCCGGAGAATTCATTTACTCTGATGCTCACGCTCAAGGACACATCATGCGTGACAAGCGGTAGCTACGAGCGCTATTTTACCGTCGACGGCGTCAAATACTCACACATCATCGATAAGGACACACTTTATCCTGCGTCTTACTACGACTCCGTATCGATTATCGTGAAGGACAGTGCACTGGCAGATGCCCTCTCTACTGCCCTCTTCACAATGGACTATGAAGAAGGGAAAGATTTGGCATTAAGCCTCGGCGCCGATGCAATCTGGGTTTTTCCCGACGGCAGTGTGAAATATACAGAAGGGATAGAAAATTCAATTATAAATTAAAGCTCAAAGGAGTGCTTATATATGCTTTTCAAAAAGAAAATATCAGCGGTACACGTACCTCATTGCAAAGCCACTGAGGATATTGAGTCTATACGTATCAAGGCACCTCAGTCGGTTGTGCTCCCCATGCAGATGCATTCCGGGGTGAAGGCTGTACCTATTGTCAAAGAAGGCGACTATGTATACCTCGGTGAGATGATAGCCCGCCCGGGAGAAGGAAGAGTCTCGAGTCCCGTCCATGCCTCCATAAGTGGCACAGTAACTAAAGTCAGTGAGGACTCCATCTCAATCAAGAGTGACGGCAGAATGGAGAAAGACCCGAATATGAAGGCTCCAAAGCTCGAAACGCTTGATGATTTTC
>CAVJEL010000009.1:0-35139 GCA_963648635.1 Ruminococcus intestinalis | reverse complement strand
GCTTCGTTCATCAGGAATTCCTGATAGCCGCCTGCCGGTGCCTTGCTGTCGAGAGTGAATTTCTTCTCTGCAGCCGGGTTGTACCTGAAGAGGTTCCAGTAACCGCATTCAACAGCCTTCTTCATCTCTTTCTGGCAGTTAGCCATACCACCCTTGATTGAGTGCATCTCACAAGGAGCGTATCCGATGATGAGTGACGGACCGTCATAAGCTTCAGCTTCTGTAATAGCCTTGATTGTCTGGTTCGGGTTAGCCCCCATAGCAACCTGTGCTACGTATACATAACCGTACTGCATTGCAATCTCGCTGAGGCTCTTCTTCTTGATTTCCTTACCAGCAGCTGCAAACTGTGCAACCTGACCGATGTTGGAAGCCTTGGATGCCTGTCCACCTGTGTTGGAGTAGACTTCAGTATCGAAGACGAAGATGTTGACGTTCTTCTTGCTTGCAATAACGTGGTCAAGTCCACCGTAACCGATGTCGTATGCCCAACCGTCGCCGCCGAAGATCCAGACAGACTTCTTCGAGAGGTAGTCCTTCTTGTCGAGGATTGCCTTTGCCTTGTCGCAGCCGCAGCTCTCGAGAGCCTTGATGTACTTCGCTGTTGCTTCCTTATTAGCAACTGAGTCATTGAGTGTCTCAAGCCAAGCTTCACCTGCTGCCTTTACATCAGCATTGTCACCGTTTGCGATGATATCGTGTGTGAGTGTGACGAGGTCTTCTCTGATCTTATCCTGACCGATGAAGAGTCCGAATCCGTGCTCTGCGTTATCTTCGAAGAGTGAATTACACCAAGCAGGTCCCTTTCCTTCCTTGTTTGTGCAATAAGGAGATGTTGCTGCTGGGCCACCCCAGATTGATGAACATCCTGTTGCGTTTGAAATGTACATTCTGTCGCCGAAGAGCTGTGTGACAAGACGAGCATAGCTTGTCTCAGCACAACCTGCGCATGAACCACTGAATTCAAGAAGTGGCTGTCTGAACTGGCTGCCCTTGACTGTGTTGTCAATCATGTCTTCCTTGTCGGAAACCTTAGATACACAGTAGTCGAATACCTTCTGCTCCTTGAGCTCGTCTTCCATGTTGACCATCTGGAGTGCGCCGACAGGACATGCAGATACACAAACCGAGCATCCCATACAGTCGAGAGGAGAAATTGCGATAGCGAACTTGTATACGCCCTTGCCCTTTCCTGCCTTTACATCGACAATCTTTGCGCCTTCTGGAGCAGCGGAAGCTTCTTCAGCTGTGAGAGCAAATGGTCTGATTGTTGCGTGCGGACATACATAAGAGCATTGGTTACACTGGATACACTTCTCGCTGTCCCATGTCGGAACGGAAACTGCGACGCCTCTCTTCTCATAAGCTGAAGCACCGAGCTCGAACTGTCCGTCAACGTGGTCTACGAATGCGCTTACAGGAAGTGAATCGCCGTCCATCTTATCAACAGGATCAAGAATTGTAGATACCATCTTAACAAGGTCTTCTCTTCCTTCCTTAGCCTCGACAACCTTATTGTCTGTTGCCTTAGCCCAGTCAGCAGGAACATCAACCTTAACAAATGCTGTAGCACCGAGGTCGATAGCCTTGTGGTTCATATCGACAACATCCTGTCCCTTCTTGAGGTAGCTTGCTGTTGCCTTTTCCTTCATGTGCTGGATTGCTTCTTCCTGAGGCATAACCTTTGCAAGTGTGAAGAATGCAGACTGGAGGATTGTGTTTGTTCTCTTGCCCATGCCGATCTTCTGTGCAAGGTCGATAGCATCGATTGTGTAGAGCTGGATGTTGTTCTTTGCGATATACTTCTTGCTCTCTGCATCGAGGTGGTGATTGAGTTCATCAAGTGTCCACTGGCAGTTGATCATGAAGATTCCGTTCGGCTTAACATCCTGAACCATCTTGAATCCCTTTGTTACATAGCTCGGGTTGTGGCATGCAACGAAGTCAGCCTTGCTGATGTAGTATGGGCTTCTGATTGGCTTATCACCGAATCTGAGATGTGAAATTGTTACACCGCCAGTCTTCTTTGAGTCATACTGGAAATATGCCTGAACATACTTATTTGTGTAGTCTCCGATAATCTTGATGGAGTTCTTGTTAGCACCGACTGTACCGTCGCCGCCGAGACCCCAGAACTTACACTCGATTGTTCCTTCTGCAGCTGTGTTAGGAGCATTCTTGTCTTCCTTGAGTGAGAGGTGTGTGACATCGTCTGTGATGCCGAGTGTGAACTGTCTCTTCGGGTTCTTCTTGTTGAGCTCTTCGTAGACAGCGAAAATGCTTGAGGGAGGAGTATCCTTGCTTCCAAGTCCGTAGCGTCCGCCGATGACTGTCTTACCTGTGACACCGTTTTCGCTGAGTGCTGTGACAACGTCGAGGTAGAGAGGCTCTCCGAGAGCGCCCGGCTCCTTTGTTCTGTCGAGGACTGCAATCTTTGTGCATGTCTTCGGAAGTGCCTTGATAAGTCTGTCAGCCTTGAACGGGCGATAGAGTCTTACTTTGATAAGACCGACCTTCTCGCCGTGTGCGTTGAGGTAGTCGATGACTTCTTCTGCAACATCACAGATTGAACCCATTGCGATGATGACTCTGTCTGCATCCTTAGCACCGTAGTAGTTGAAGAGCTGGTAGTCTGTTCCGAGCTTCTCGTTGATCTTAGCCATGTAGCTTTCAACAACTTCAGGAAGTGCATCGTAGTACTTGTTGCATGCTTCTCTGTGCTGGAAGAAGATATCACCATTCTCGTGTGATCCTCTCATGTGAGGATGCTCAGGATTGAGTGCATGGTCTCTGAATGCCTTGACTGCATCCATGTCGCACATATCCTTGAGGTCTTCGTAATCCCAAACCTGAATCTTCTGGATTTCGTGGGATGTTCTGAAGCCGTCGAAGAAGTTGATGAAAGGAACCTTGCCTGAAATTGCAGCGAGGTGTGCAACAGGGGAGAGGTCCATGACTTCCTGGACGTTTCCTTCACAGAGCATTGCGAAGCCTGTCTGGCGGCATGCCATGACGTCGCTGTGGTCACCGAAGATGTTCAGTGCCTGGCTTGCAACTGTTCTAGCTGAAACGTGGAAAACAGCTGGAAGCTGCTCGCCTGCAATCTTGTACATGTTCGGGATCATTAACAAAAGACCCTGAGATGCTGTGTAGGTGGATGTGAGTGCACCGGCTCCGAGAGAACCGTGAACAGCACCAGCTGCACCTGCTTCAGATTGCATTTCAACTACCTTAACCTGAGTTCCGAAGATGTTCTTCAGGCCGTTTGCACTCCACTGATCGACAAAATCTGCCATCGGGCTGGATGGAGTGATAGGATAAATACAGGCAACTTCGCTGAATGCATAGCTTACATGAGCTGCTGCGTTGTTGCCGTCCATGGATTTCATTTTTCTCACCATGAAAGAGCCTCCTTGACAATTAGTCCAGACAAAAAAGTCTGTTAGGGAATAAACCAAATATAGACACAAGAGTAAAATCGGGACAAAGTATCCCCGTCCTCTTATGTACCAAAAGAAAGCATAAACCCAAATGACTGTTTTTTCAACCTAAAACTGTTTAATACAAAACGAGGGAAAAAGAGCCTTATTTGTACTATTAAGGATTATGAAAAAGGAATATTGATTAGAATAAATTCTTTATAGAAAAGAAGAAGAGCACCCTGCGGTGCTCTTGTGATTCTACTTGAAGTATCTCTCTAAAAGGCCCTTCAGCGCCTTTCCGTGACGTGCTTCGTCGCGCGCCATCTCATGCACTGTGTCGTGTATAGCATCGAGGTTGTACTTCTTTGCGAGTTTTGCAAGATTATTTTTGCCTTCCGTTGCTCCGTTTTCGGCATCAACTCTCATTTCGAGGTTTTTCTTTGTGGACGGTGAAACCACTTCTCCAAGGAGCTCGGCAAACTTTGCAGCGTGTTCGGCTTCTTCGTATGCTGCTTTTTCCCAATAGAGTCCTATTTCAGGGTATCCTTCCCTATGTGCTGCACGTGCCATGGCAAGGTACATACCAACTTCACTGCATTCGCCCTCATAGTTACTTCTGAGGCCGTCGATTATCTCTTTCTTTACTTCCTCCGGAACATCGGACGGGAATATCTTACCCACCCCCACAACATGTTCTGCAGCCCAGCTTAGTTCTTCCGCCTGTAGCGTGAATCTCTCGCCGCTTACCTTACACACTGGACACTTCTCTGGAGGAGTGTCGCCTTCGTGGACATAACCGCATACCGGACAAACCCATTTCTTCATAGTTCTATCTCCTTTTCTTTTATTCTTATTAGTAAAGATTATCATTAAGAAGGAGGTAAGGGAAGTGAATATTTTTGAAATCCACAATATCTTCACTTTCCTTTGGTTCGGTTTTGATTATCTTTAGTTCGGAGGTGCTATGGCTAATTTTCCACTCCTGATTGACATCGAATCGAAGAAGAAGGAACTTGCAGAAAAGATGGAGAAGCAGATGAGGGCTAAACTCCAGAGCTCTACATATCCCCTGAGGGCGCTTCTTTCCTACTACAGGTCGGCAATGATGGAGGTTGAAACCAAATTCAAAGTTCTTGATGAAGAGTTTTCCCTCTCCTATGACCGCAACCCAATAGAAAGCATTTCAACTCGCCTCAAAAGCATTGACCAGATTTATGACAAGGCAAGGCGTAAGAGCATTCCGCTGACGCTTTCCGACATCGAGAACAACATATACGACATAGCCGGCGTGAGGGTAGTGTGCCCATTCGAGAACGACATATACATGCTCCGTGACTCCATACTCACTCATGATGATATCAAGCTCTTCGAAGAGAGGGATTATATCAAGAACCCTAAAGAAAGCGGTTACAGAAGTCTCCATCTCATAGTTGAGGTCCCGATTTATCTCGATAAGGGTAAAAAACTCATGAAAGTCGAAATCCAGCTGAGAACTATGGCGATGGATCAATGGGCATCTCTTGAGCACAGGCTGATGTATAAGAAAGATATACCAGCCGATGTTGCAATAGAGCTGAGGAAGAAACTACTTGATTGTGCCTCCCTCAATAGGGAACTCGATAAGACAATGCAGGAAATCAAAGACGTGACGGACCTTTATCTACTCCAGGGTGATAATTAATCAACCCATCCATTACTCTGCCGTCGATATCTTCATCCATATCGAGGCCGAAAAGCGAGAGGATGGTGGGGCCTTCGTCGACAAGGCGTCCCCATGGGATTATCTTTCCTTTATTTGCTCTACTACCTGAGACTACAAAGGGCGGCTGGGGACCTTTTTCCGGTGAGTAGCCGTGTGTTGAGAAGTTTATATTCCTCTTATCTGCTTCTTCTCTATCCATTGTGACGGGAAGGAATGGGGAGAAGGAGAATATGGTGTTGTCCGTGCTGTCGAGGACGAGGGAGAATGGGCCTGATAGGTGATAGATTTCGTCCGCGTCATAGCGCGTCATTATCCTGTCGATTTTTCCTGGGTATTCCTTCTTTATATTCTCAAATACCTTCTCAGCTTCTTTTTCTCCTATTCCGTTAAGGTAAACAACACTTGTAAACGAGGATGGATGACAGATTATCCTGTATGACTCAATCCTCCCGTCTTTGACTGTTATATAACCCTTTTCCTTGAGAACAGTGTTGATTGAGAAGACGCTATCAACATTTAAGTGGCCGTGGTCGCCGAGAAGAAAGAAAGTTGTCCTGTCGTAGGCGCCGCTTTCTTTTACGGCCCCGACAATCTCACCAACCCTCTCATCAATGAAGTCATAGGCCTCCTGGAGTACATTTATCGACGACCCCGATAGGTGCTTTACGTGATCAATCTGCGATAGGTGTATAAGCGTAATGTCAGGCGAGTAGGATGAGATAATCCGCTTAGAAGCGCATGTTGCATAGAGGTCGTAGAATGGCTTTTCCTTCATCGTGAGATATTTCTTCGCTTCTTCGAAGACAGGCCATGCGTCATCACTTACAGCTTTTCTATACATCTCAAGAGGGTCTTTTGTAGTAGAGAGAGGCCATATTTCAGGAATTGTGTATTTCGCCTTCTTCCCCGAGAGGGTCGGCCATGCAATTGAAGCTGTACTCAGTCCGTTTTCGTTTGCAACATCGATTATCGTCTTTCTCTTATTTGAGGTGTCCCACCAATACCATTCCTTTACTTCTTCAAGAGAAAATACTTCGTTGTGGAATATACCCGTCTTTCCGGGGTTACAGCCTGTGATTATTGAGGCATGGCAGGGGTAGGTGTAGGACGGAAAGACGGTGTGCATTCTCTCGACAAGGGAGGAGTTAGAGAGAAGAGACGATATGTTCTTCCTCTTACCGAGCTCTCTTAGGTCTTTCCCCGTCATTGCGTCTATGCTGATTACAACTGCCTTATCTTTCATCATCATTTTTACCTTTTAAAAAGGAGAAAGAACCTCTGTGGTATTTCATGAACAATCACAATTCCCAGAAGCATGGCAAGGCATGCCTTGAAAGCATTGCTGCCGCTTGTAAGTGCTTTTGCAGGCACGGAGTATACAATGTAGTAGACAGTCCAGTACAAATCGACACCGGGAACAAGTGTGAAGATTCCGGAAATAAGAAATACTATCTCTGCAGTGTTGAATATCACAGCAAAGACCCGGGCAAGAAATGTAACGACTACAGTCGCCACGAATATTGCAACCATGAGTCCTGTGAGGGACTTGAGGAAGGCATATGTAATCCAGCCCAAAAGCCCGATGAGGCCACATGGGATAAGATACTTCGCCGGGATATTGTAAAGCACCGAGAAAGCGATGGTACCGATGACGGAGGCAAGAATTACATACCAACTCATATAATCACCCCTCCGTTAAAGCTTGAGTAGAAGGAGAGAACGACTCCGACTCCTACGGCAATACATATGAAGACGAAGGTTGCATCCAGGACTCTCACGACTCCCGAGAGAAAATCCCCGTTTGCGATATCGCGTATACCGTTGATGAATGTGACGCCGGGAATGAGGGGAACAATCGCGCCCGCTATCATGGCGTTCATGTTAGTGCTGAAGCCGTGATGATGGAAGAAGAGGCAGACTGCTGTGACAAGCGCCGCCCCCAGGAGGTTCCGTGTAATCTTAGTAAGGTGTTTCTTTGAAATGAACTGAGTAAAGAGGCCGAGTATGAAGCCCGCAATCAACGCAACAACACCGTCGGTAAGAGTGCCGTTAAAAAGGAAGGTGAATGCGCCACATCCGAGAGCAGTAGCTCCAACAAGGAAGAAGCTGGGCTCCGCATGGAGGCGGTCGATTCTCTTTACCTCTTCTTTTACTTCCTCGAGTGTATATTTCCCGTTTTCTACATCACGTGAAAGTTGATTTACAGCAACAACCTTCATAAGACATGCCTTGTTGTGCGGGATGAACTTTACCCTTGCCGAATTGTTGCCACTCTTATCCGTTGCCGAGGAGAATATGCCGTTTGTGAGAACAAAGAAGTCTATGTCTTCAACTCCATAGTAGAGGCTGATTCTCTTGAGTGTATCCTCGACACGAAATACTTCCGCTCCGTTCTCGAGCATAATCCGCCCCAAATCAGTACATACAGCTAAAACTTCACCGGCATTCTCTTTTATCATAAATGTATCTATAGCCCTGTTTCTCAAATGGTAGAATAAATCAAGTATGGCTTTATCTCAAGAAGAGAAGGAGCAAGCCTCAGACATTCTTTTCCTCCTTCAAGTATGGACTTCCGAGAGCTCAAGTAATAGAGGACCCGAAGGTCCTCAACCAAAGCTATCTTTTCGCTTTCTCTGTCACATCCTTTATGTATGATATTAGTTCCGGTGTAAGTACATCCATGCTCTCGAGTCTCCATCTCCAGTTACCTGAGCTTGTTCCGGGAGTGTTGATTCTTGCTTCCTTACCTAGTCCTAGCCAGTCCTGCATGGGGACAATCATCATGTAAGACGAACTCTCCATGCCGTCTCTGATTATTGCCTCCCTTAAAAGGGATGTGTCAGTGACGGAGAGTCTCTTTTTTGCGCACTCTACGGCATCTTTGTTGTTTTCGTCCTCAATCCAGCCCTCGAGCGTTATGTTGTCGTGAGTTCCTGTGAAGCACACGGAGTTTACAGGGTAGGAGGAGGTATCACCCTGGCCTTTTTCCTTGTCGTCATATGAAAACTCCAATAGTTTCATTCCCGGCCACCCGGATGACTTCAACAGTGCCATGACAGACGGTGTCAGATAGCCCAAGTCTTCCGCCGTGAATGATATCTCAGGAAAAGCTTTATTGAGTGTGTCGGTAAAGTCCTTTCCTGGGCCCTTAACCCACCTTCCGTTACGTGCTGTCTTTTCGCCGTACTTTACACAATAGTAGCTGTCGAGGCCTCTGAAGTGATCGAATCTGAGTACATCATAGAGTTTCCCGGCTGCGCTTATTCTTCTTTTCCACCACTCAAAGCCGTCCTTCTTCATTTCATCCCAATCGTAGAGAGGGTTTCCCCAGAGCTGCCCATCGGCATTGAAGTAATCAGGCGGAACCCCGCTTACTTCCTTCGGAATGCACTCCTCATCGAGCTGGAAGAGGTGAGGGGATGCCCACACATCCTGACTGTCGGGGGATACGTAAATCGGTATGTCCCCGATAATCCCGATTCCCTTCTCCTTTGCGTATGAGCGTAGTTCATTCCATTGTTTGAAGAAGAGGAACTGCATGAAGATGAAGAAGGCTATATCATCCTTGAGAAGAGTTGAGTATTCATCAAGTGTCTTCTTGTCCCTTTTGAGTGCCTTCTTGTCACTCCACTCTGTAACTCCCACCATATTAAAATGTCTTTTGAGTGCCATGAAGAGCGCGTAGTCGCCAAGCCACGAGGAGTTTTCTTTCTTGAAACTCTCTATTTCAGCTTTATAGCGTTCCTTTCCATTGAGGTATGCCTTATAAAGTACAACAAATCTCGAAGAGTAGATTTTTCCGTAGTCGACCTCATCGTTTCTGCTCTTCCAGTCTTTGTTATCTACATCCTCCTTAGAAATAAGGTTGTCTTCAATCAATAAATCGAGGTCGATAAAGTATGGGTTTCCAGCAAAGGACGATAGCGATTGGTAAGGTGAGTCGCCGTAGCTTGTCGGGCCGAGGGGGAGTATCTGCCAATATTTCTGTCCACTAAGGGATAAAAAGTCGATAAATTCGTATGCACACTTTCCGAACGTTCCAATCCCGTAGGGGGAGGAAAGGGAAAAGAGGGGCATGAGTATTCCTGAACAACGTTTTTTCATATTTTTTGTCTCTTCAAATACCGCCTGAAAGAGGCGGTATATCTAAAAATAGAATTGTGTTGAAGGTTTTTAACCTTTAACAGCTCCAGCAGCAACGCCCTTGATTATGTATTTCTGACAACTGAGGTAGAACACAATTACTGGGATGATTCCCACAAGAATCATTGCCATCGTTGCACCCAAATCAACCTTGCCGTAGCTTCCCTGGAGATACTGTATATGAATAGGTATTGTCATATACTTATTTCTGTCGAGTACAAGGTACGGCAGTAGATAGTCGTTCCACACCCACATAATCTCGAGGATGGCAACACTTATGAGGGTCGGCTTAAGAACAGGTAGTACAATAGTGAAGAATGTTCTAACCGGGCCACATCCGTCGATTGTAGCTGCTTCCTCCATCTCAAGCGGTACGCTCTTTACAAACCCAGAGAACATGAAGATTGCAAGCCCTGCGCCAAAGCCGAGATAGATAATCGGAATTGTGAACGGCGTGTCGAGATCTAGTGCATTGGCGGTACGTGAGAGGGTGAACATAACCATCTGGAACGGAACAACCATTGAGAATACACAGAGGTAATAGACTATACGTGAAATTTTGGAGTCTATTCTCGATATGTACCATGCGCTCATCGATGTGCAGAGAAGAATCAGGAATGTCGATGTAATCGTAATGAAGAACGAGTTGAAGACACTCTTGAGGTATGGATAGTTACCGGCATTCGCACCATTGACGAAGTTACTAAATCCTGCCCACATCTCTCCGAAGGGGAGGGCGAATGTGTTTGTCTTAACGTATGTGTTGATTTTAAAGGAGTTAATTAAAACTAGCACAACTGGGAAAACCCATACCAGTGCAATTACTACAAAGACGCATGTCAGTATATTGAGTCTAACCCTTTCGCTTTTTAAACTGCTCATTGCTGTACCTCCTTCTCTCGTGTGAACTTGAGCTGCAACAGACCTATTGCTGCAACAAGAATGAAGAATATGACGGCCTTAGCCTGTGCCGTTCCACGCGCATTGGCATTGCTGCCGTAGAATGTCGAGTAGATGTTGAGCGCAAGCATTTCCGTTGTCTTGATGACTGAGCCGTCTTCCTTGAAGACGAACGGCTGTCCGCCGTTGAGCGCAAGGTTCTGGTCGAAGAGCTTGAAGCCGTTGGAGAGGGTGAGGAATGTGCATATTGTGATGGATGACATAACGTTGGGAATTGTTATCTTAATCAATGTCTGCCATCTCGATGCGCCGTCAATCTCGGCGGCTTCCATCATATCCTCAGGAATTGCCTGCAAGCCTGCAATGTAGATAATCATCATATATCCTATCTGCTGCCAGCACATAAGTATTATGAGACCCCAGAATCCCATGGATGTGCTCATGAGGATGGATGTGTTAAACCTCGAGAGGATACCGTCGAATATCATGGACCAGATGTAGCCGAGTACGATTCCTCCGATGAGGTTCGGCATGAAGAAGATTGTCCTGAAGATATTGCTTCCCTTCATCTTCTGAGTAAGAGCAAGTGCAAGTGCAAATGCAAAGAGGTTGATAAGGATGACTGATACCAGCGTATAGAGTGCCGTGTACCAGAATGCATGCATGAAGGACGCATCTTGGAATGCTTTTATATAGTTTGAGAATCCCACCCATTTAGCGTTGGATGTGATTCTGAATTGACAGAATGAAAGGTAAATGCCCTGTAAGAAAGGCCATACAAAACCGATGAAGAAACAGATGATGGTCGGTCCCATGAAAAGCGGGAACCATCTTTTAATCGGTTTTTTGATAAGAGAGGAGCTTAGTCCGCCCTCTATTTTTCTCTTTTTTTTAGGTTTTGGAGCCATCATAATCTCCCGTTTATTTTTGAATGGTGGTGAGTGAAAAGTAAGGGCGGGTTAGAGCCCGCCCCTCATTGAGCTTAATGCTCTTTAGCGTACTGTGTAGCCCAGCCCTGTACGAAAGCTGTCTTGACAAGTTCCCAAGTTGCATCGCTTGGAGCATTGTCATACTGGTTCATTGCAGATACAAGTCCTGCTCTCCAGTCATCAACTGCCGGTGTGTAGTTGAATGCCCAAGTCATGACATAGTTGCCTTCCTTGCTGTATTCGTTAGCTGCATCGAGGAAGACGTTTCCGCTTGCCTTAGCCTGCTTATAAGGAATAGCACCGAATGTGCGTGCAAGAATCTCTGTTCCCTTGTCTGATGTGACCATCCAAACCATGAAGTCCATTGTTGCCTGGATATCTTCTTCGCTTGCGTTGCCGTTGATAGCCCAGCAGTTCTCTGTTCCACAGTTAAGACCTGCTTTCTCTTCGCCTTCAACACCGCAATAGAAAGGAATCATTGTGAGGTTTTCTGGGTCGAGACCGTATGTATTTACGAGTGCATCATATTCCCAGTTACCATTCTGATAGAAGACTGCCTGCTTCTTTCCGAACTCTGCTTCTGCATCGTATCCACCTGTTGCGAGGGATGACGGAGCGTAAGCGCTGTTGTTGATGTAGAGATCCCAGATGTTCTTGAAGTTGTCAAGATAAGCACCTGTGATTGTTGCTGGCTGAGGACCTGCTGTCCAGCCGTTGTCTCTTGCTTCATAGTAGAGAGCAACGTTAGCAAGGTGGCCTGTGAATCTCCAGCTTGATGAACCGTCCATGCCACTTGATGTGAATGCATCAAATCCGAGCTCGCTTGCTCTAGCGTGGATGTCTTCAGCAATAGCCTTGAGAGAAGCAAAGTCTTTAATCTGATCAACAGAATAACCTGCCTTGGCAAGGAGTTCCTTGTTTACGATGATACCGAAACACTCATAGCAATAGCCGATTGAGCAGAGCTTGCCGTTCTCGTCATAGAGATTGTAAGCGTCTGTTGTGAGCTCGTTAGCAATAGCTGTTCCAGTGAGGTCGAGACAGAAATCGCCCCATGTTGATACTGCGCCCTGGTTACCGACGACGAAGATTGTAGGAGCTTCTGTCTTGTCCATCTCAGCTGTTAAAGTCTCGTTGTACTTTCCGCTTGCTGCTGTGACAACCTTTACTGTGACACCTGTCTCAGCTGTATATGCTGCTGCAAGTTCCTGTAAAGCTGCATCTGATTCTGGTTTGAAGTTCAACCAATAAACACTACCTGTCTTTTTTGCTGCCTGTTCTACTGCACCCTGTGCGAAAACACTTGTAAGTGCGAGAGCGAGAACAAGAAGGACAACTGTAAACTTTTTCATTGTTACCTCCATAGATTCCCATCATCAGGAATCTGATAATCATATGTTACACCGGTTTAGTAGGAATGCAAGTGAAATTTGAATTATATTTTGTAAATCGGTAAACTTTTTAATCTATTAAGCTATACCTAAAAAATATACGCTAAATTGTGGGGATATCGTAAAAATTTAGGTAAACACAAAAAATCGTAGGGTTTAATTCCAACTAATCAGTTTAAGGGCTATGTAAACTTGGTTAGAACCAGTTTCCATATTGAAAAAATCGATTTCTCTAACCCACAGGACCTATACGACATCTAAGATAATGAGCCTCTTTGTACAAATTTAGATACTTGGTTGCCTTCTCAAAATCTTTCCTGTAAACTCTCTATTAGGATTTAACTATGAAGAAAATTGTTTGCATTGTTCTTTTTGTTCTCTTGACGGTTTCTATTGTATATGCCACAGCTAACGACCAGAAAATCTATTCTGTCGACAGCACAATTTATAAGGATATAACAAAAGTATATCTCGCAACGGGGCATGCTCTTCCTTCCACAACAGGGCCGTGGAGTGGAGATGAGATGAAGAAAATGATGGATGGGATAAATAGAGAAGATGTCCCTCAATACCTTATATCCACATACGACTCGGTAATGGATGAACTCGATAGCGAGGCTGATTTCGACCTCGGCGGAAGTGCAATGAGCCTCAGTGGCTACTTGAACCTCGACTTATATGCCCACACATACAACTCGTCCGACATAACGCGAACTGACATAAACGGAATCGAGGAGAGGGCATTCAGTGGCAGGCAGTATTGGTTTGGTAAGGACCTCACGAAAAACAACCCGCTCTTCCTTGTCGACTGGGAGACGTATATCGGCTCGAACTTCTATACATACTTCAATGCATATCTCTCGAACTCGGTGAGGGGAAAGAAAGAGATAGGCTCGACACCTCTCAACTCCAACATCCCGACAATGCAGAATCTTTTCGAGTTTGATCTCAAGATGCTCGATATAAACTTCCCGTCCCGTGCATTCTTATCTATCGGTGGAAGCGGATGGTCAGTCGAAATAGGACGTGATAGACTCAATTGGGGAAGCGGAACAACTGGCAATCTTGTCCTATCAGACAATTTTCCTTATCACGATATGGCACGTTTCACTGCTTACTCCAAGAGATTCAAGTACACATATCTCATTTCATTCTTCCCTCATAAGATGAACTACTATAAAGAAAGGGATGGAGTAACAAAGTACTCTGCTGACAACTACAACAATAGTACACGGAAGTTGGAAGGTATTTACTTCTATGCAGCTCACCGCTTCGAGGGACGCCTCTTCAGTGATAAACTCTCCATTGCTGTGACTGAGGCTCTTACGTATGAGTCACGGACAAGTAGCATCCAGGTGGCAGCTCTCTCGCCGATGTATTTCATGCATAATGCATATATGCCGAGTAACTCCAACTCGACTCTTGCTTTTGAAATCAACTGGACCCCGATAAAAGGCCTTGCTCTCTACGCCCAGATGCTTCTTGATAACTTTGCAATGCCTGGCTTTGAAAAGGGTCCGGGCCCGAACAAGGATTCGGCGACAACACCTGACGGGAAGGCATATCTAGTCGGAGGTAAATATCAAATGGGTTTGATGGATGGCACATTCACCATTAACCCTGAAGTTGTTTATGTCACGCCGTTTACTTATCTCAGGGACGGGAATGATGGCTACGGACTGGACTATGTTGCAGCAGTAAAGTACAGGCTCTATTCTTATGAGGATTATGCATCAAATACAGATATTCTCTACGACGAGTATGTAATCGGCTACACATACGGCCCTGATACACTTGTTGCATCATTCGCTCTCGATTGGGAGAAAGACAAGCTCTCTCTCGGTGGGAAGACATTCTTCATGATGCACGGCACACACGACTTATGGACAATTTGGACGGAGATTCCCGCTCATACAAGTAAAGAAGATTACTCGACTCAATATTCCGGAATCACAAGCTCTCACGCTGCAACCGGTAACTACCGCTACAGCGATGCAAAAGAACGTAACGCAATTTGGTATACACTTGACATAGGCCTCTCTGCTGAGTACGAGGTACTAGATAACCTTACCGTCAATGCTGCCTTCGACTTCGTATTGATGAAGAACATATACAACGTGAAGGGTAATAATGCTCATGACTTCCAGTTCATCCTGGGTGTAAGTTATAAGCCGTTCTAATGTACATTGAGCGTTGATAATCAAGGGCACGGCAACTGCTATGTGGAAAACGGAAGAGTGGCCCAAGATTGGATGTTTAAAAGCTAAAAGCACGTACGTAATCAGTGAGAGGAAGTAGGCAAGCCTCTCCTATAAAGAAATTTGAAAGGAGTGTCGGGGCTGTCTACTCGACAAAATGTATGAAGAAAATTCTTATTGTACTTGTTCTTGTACTTGTTTCTTTCTCGCTTTCAGCCTACTCGGCATGGGGGGGACGAGCTTCCGTTTGTTGAGAGCGGCGTATTAATTCCACTCGGGAGCAGTATTTATTCGAAGATGGATGCTCTCTTTGTCCTTGCTGGATATGGTGTTCCGAGTACATCCAGGCCTTGGACAGTAGCCGAGGCGAGAAACGAGCTACTTGTCATCAATCGTGCTACCTTGAAGGAAGATTTGTACTTTCTCTACGATGAGCTCTATTTGTATCTTTTTCAGGAAGACAAGAATACGATTTCGCTTACTTTATCCCTCTCTCCTGAAGTCTATCTTCATACCAATTCATCATACAACCGTGAAGAATATTGGAACTACGGCTACGATAAGAGGAATCACTTTGGAGCAATCTCACTCGATAATGCCACACACGGCGTGTATGGGCACCTTGAGCTCTCCGGGGGAAAATCCGTAATCGGAAAGGATGATGCAGCTTCCGCCATCACGATAAAGGAATATGTCGAGAGTATGGGGAAGAGCTGGGAAGGTATAGGAACATTGCTCACAAAAGAGGATGGGGACTATAAGGTAATTGCATCGCAGAAGAACTACTCTGATATCTTCTCATATAATGTACCGACGCTCACAGATTCAGATATGAACATGCCTCGACGTGCATACCTCGACTGGGCTAACTCCTTTATGAACATCGGTATCTATAAGGCCCAGAAAAGCTGGGGATATAACAGAGGGGGAAATTTCGTTTTCGACACCCACAACGACTTTTACAACTGGGTAGGATTGAAGACTTACTCGAAGAACTTTAACTTCGAGTACTCCCTGATGTTCCCCGAGTACTACAAAGGCGGGACCAATTTCTATACAAGTCTTGATGAAAATAGAAAGTGCACGAGAGTGTTCGCTGCCCACATGGTAGAATTCAGGTTGTTCGATAAAGTGAAGGTGCTTCTCAGCGAGAATATCATGTACAGGTTCTATGACTATTTCGATGTCACTCAGCTCAATCCCGGAACCTTCTTCCATAATAATGTCAACAATCAGCATTTCAATTCCCTTGCATACGTGGAGTTTGAGTGGTCGATTATTCCTTCTCTTCTGCTCTATGGATCATGGGTATGTGACCAGGGTTCGTTCCCGGGACTCGAGGACAGAAAGAGCGAAGATCAGGCCATGGGGTTCTCGCTTGGAGTGGAGTACGACACGATTATTATGGGTGGCATTTCACGTTTTTCGATTGAAGGGATATATACAAACCCTGCACTCTATAGACCAACCGGATGTTCCGATTTCATCATCAACTATAACGCTATCAATGTTTCGGACTATTTTAAGTATCCATTCTTCACCTACATAGGCTACAAATACGGCGGAGACACAATAAGTGTAAGGGGTGACGCCGACTGGAGAAAAGGAGACCTTTATCTCTATTCAAGTCTCGAATTGAGAATAGACGGAGAGTTCACGTTGTATGATAAGTATAACTCGCCAATGCTCATCTCTGCCCCGAGCGGAAATATTGACGTTACAACAACGTTCAATCTTGGATGTGAATATGGTCTTAAGCTATGTAATCTCCTCCCTGTTGAAGCTTTTGCCGACATATCTATCATAAAGAGTAAGAAGCGGGGTTTTGACTGTCAGCTGGCACTCGGATGCTCCATATCGTACTCGCTTACGTCGCATTGAAAACTCGCTTTATAGACAAAACAGCCAGGCACTTATGAACCTGGCTGTATATTTATGCTTCAAATCAAAATTGGCTGTTGTCTATTACGAGAAGTCCTCGAGTCCTTCGATTGCGTAGACTCTGACAGGGCAGCTGTCGAGGCCACGGATATACATGGGAGCAAAGGAGATGAAGAAAGTGTCGCTCTTGAGCTCATCGAGATTCTTCAACACCTCAAGGAATGTAATGTTCTCCTTCATCGCAATGTCGTGGAAAGGCTTGACATCTTCATTCGAGTTCTCGATTGAAACTCCGTCTCCGAAGCCTACACACTTTACGCCGTGGTCTACACACCACTGAGCTGTCTCTCCGTTAACGAATAATCTCTTGTCCTTCGGGCCGTTTGTCTCACTTGTGAAAGGTGGAAGTTTATGAACGGAGTCGATGATGATGACATCGCCGTTCTTTATTCTGCTTCCGAAAGCCTTGTCGAGATCTTCCTTATTGATATGTGAGTTCGGTTCCTTATCCTTGAATTCATAATAAAGAGCTCTTCCCATGAATGATGTGAGGGGAAGGGATGCAACATCATTTCCATCCTCGAAGTGATGATACGGGCACTCGCAGTGTGTTCCGAGGTGTGTCATGATATCTACATTGGTATGCCAGTCAGGGATAGGTCCGCCTGTGTTGAATCTGTCAAGATGGCATCGTCTTGTCTCTGTTGCAGGGTCGACAAGCTTTGTAAGGTCTACGACTCTAAGTCCGTTAAGTGAATAAACGCTCATATTGATTCTCCTTTGAAATCGATTTCAATTTGTATTTTACACGTGTTTTAAGATAAATCAAGATTGCATGAGTCAAGTATCAACAGATTTTACGTCAACTGACGATGTATAGCGTATTTCAGAGAATTGAACTCAAGACATAGATTGTATCCATTGCTGTTTATACGACTGTGTTGTAGTCAAGAACTACCTTGTCCTGTATCCCAACTTTTGCTTTATTGACTATAGCTTCAAGGCAGAGAGCAACTTCATCTTAAAAGTACTTCTCTCCGCATTTCACACATTCCTCACACGGAACATTCTTTACGATGATGATGTCTCCGTTATGGGTTACAACGTGGTCAGTAAAACCGGGTTTTGTTGTATCAGAGTTACAGGAGAAACACATTTCTTACCTCCGTGTTTTATCACTTCAATATGGAGTCTTGCTGTTGCTTTTGAGAGTGTTCTCTTCCTCTTTCCATCTCTTTATCTCAACTAGGTAACAGATGAGGCCGATTAGTCCTGCCGTAGTTTCGGAGAGCGGGAATGCAAACCATGTTGCCGTAAGCGATATCTTCGAAAGGATGTAGAAGAATGGGATGAGGCAGAATATCTGTCTCGTGAGAGCTATGAGTGTACTCTTGACCGAGGATCCTACAGCCTGGAAGAAGACGGGGAAGGTTAAAGAAAACACTGCAGATATGAAGCTCGAGCCGATTATCCTGAAGGCTGTTACTCCGACAGAAAGCACCTCCTCGTCGCGTGTGAATACACTGAGCATTATGCGGGGAATGCATATGAAACAGAACATTCCGATAAGCATGAATACCGACGCCACGATAAGCGTTACGTTCACGCTCTCCTTACACCTTGAGTAGTTCTTGATTGCATAGTTGTAGCTGATAATTGGAACAACACATGTCTGGAGCGCGAGGAGGGGGATGAAGAAGAATGACTGGTATTTATAGTAAAGCCCCAATACCGTAACTGCGGCATCACTGAATGATGCGAGAATGAGATTGAGTGCTATGATATAAACACTCATAGTGCATTGGCTGAGCATTGATGGATAGCCGAGCTTGAGGATGTTCTTCGAGAGAATCTTTGTCTCGGATATGCTACTCGAGGGCAACCTGAAGCCCTTTACAGCGACAATTACTGCCGCTACGCACTGTCCCATGACGGTAGCAATTGCGGCACCCTTTACGCCGAGGGAGGGGAAAGGTCCAATTCCATAAATCAGGAGTGGGTCGAATACAATATTCGTCAATGCTCCCGATACCTGTGCAATCATCGGGATTGTCATATTTCCCCTTGCCTGTAGTATCTTTGTCCAGTTGCTCTCAAGAAAGAGTCCTATCGACCCTACGCATACTATGTAGCCGTATGTAAGGGACGCAGAGACAACTTCGTCTGCATTAGCAGAAAGCTGCACATATCTCGGAAGGAAGATAAGAATGAAAAGAGAGTAGAGCGCCCAGATGATGAGTTCGAGAATCATACCCGTTCCTCCGGCTTTCTTCGCTTTTTCTTCTTCATTGAGGGCATAAAGACGACTTGTGTATGTGTTGACGCCGACGCCGAGTCCGACTGCAAGTGCTGTCGAGAGCCACTGCAGGGGATAGACGACGGAGAGTGCCGTCAGGGCAGGGGTAGAGTAAGCGCCGACAAAGTAGCTGTCGACTATGTTATATAGTGCCTGAATAAGCTGACTCAGCATTACAGGCGGTGCCATACGGAGTATTAATGACGATAATTTATCTGTACCAAAACTTGAAGGTGAAATGCTTTTTCTCATATCAAAACCATTGCAGAAAGAATATTTAACACGGAAGTGCAATAATTGGAAGGGCAGGATGAAGAAAACTTTTCCTTTTATGCTTTTTCATAATCAGCTTAGGGGTTAAGATTAGTGTCGGTTACAAAAGAAGGTGATGTATATGGAAAAAGAGGACTTACTTAATGCCGGGATGTTCAAGTCTTATGATATAAGAACAAAGGAGGAGCTGCTCTCCCCCGGGATGATAAAGCGGCTCCTTGACGCCACGGCAGTCTATTTAGTAGATATCGCCAAAGTCGATTCTGTTGTGCTTTCTCACGATGCGCGCCTCGGGTGCCCGGCACTTTTAGAGGAGGCCGTATCACTATTTCCGCTATACGGTATCGACGTCATTTTTAATCCATTGGTGGTATCTACACCGCAGTTCTACTACTCGGCAATGGAAAACAAAACCTCTGCAGGGATTATGTTTACTGCAAGTCACAACCCCGCAGACTATGTCGGGATGAAGATTATACTTCCCGGCCTTGTTCCTCTTTCCTACGGCAGCGGCCCCGAGGGAGGAATAAAGAGAATCAAGGAGCTTTACCTCGAAGGAAGATTGCCTTCAATCAAAAGGGAGAGGGGTAGGATAAAAATTAAAAGTTACCTTGAAGAATATATCGACTATTCCCTACGCCTTGCAGGAGCAGAGGAGGGCTCTTTGAAGGGCCTTAATGTCCTATGTGATTTCCTCTCTGGTGCTGCCGGATACGAGATAACCCAGGCGCTCACATATCTTGGTGCCGATGTAAAACCGCTCAATATCATACCGGACGGCCGTTTTCCTTCCGGGGACCCCAATCCGATAGTCCTCTCATCGATAGAAAAAGCGAAGAATGAGATGAGGAGGGGGAAATACGATGTTGGGCTTCTCTTCGACGGGGACGGTGACAGAATGGATGTGATGATGCCGTCGACTGAGCAGCTCGCGCCTTCATTCAATTTCTCCATACTTATGGAAAGGATAGAGAAAATATATAAAGATATATTCCCGAGTATAAAAACATATCTTGATGTAAAGGCTAATCCCGTCGCTTTGAAGGCACTCTCGGAGCATAGTGAAGTGGGGCTCATAAGAAACGGACACTCATATATAAAGGAAGCTCTATTGAAGGAGATAGGTCAGGGAACAGTTGCAGCAGCGGAGGAAAGCGGACATTACTACATGAACTTCCCGTATAAAGTTGATGACTTTTCCTTGGGCTTTGCGCCGACGGAGAATACGCTCTTCTATGCTGTATTAACGGCCGGGATGATAAAAGAGAAGCCCGAGCTCTATAAGAAAGCACTTTCCCTCGAAGAGATGACGGTGCGTGAGAGAGAATGGAAACGCCATTTTAATGATAGAAAGGCTATGGATGAAGTACAGGATAAGATAAAGAAGAAACTCATCGCGTGCGGTTTCTCCTCTTACGACACATCCTATGACGGCAAGAGCCTCGATGCTCTTCTCTTCAGACGCAATCTTCCCCTTCGGATTACAAAAGACACCCCCCTTGACGGGGAGTGGCTTCAGGTTGTCCAGCGTGAGAGCCGGAGCGAAGACAATATCCTGAGGTGGGAAATTACAGGTAAGGATATAAAGTCTGTCAAAGAGATAAAAAGGGCGATTGACGAGTGCCTTGAGGACTACTCATAAAGTCTACACTATCTCGACAGATCCTACTGCGATTCTCTTTGTTGATGCCTTATCGAAGAGGCAGACTGCATCTGAGGTAATATTCAGCGACACAATCTCGTCTACGTTGTAGTCGATTGCCCCGAATATTACACTCGATATTATCTCTCTTCCAACTTTTACCTTCACCGTAGTCTCCATTCCCGAGGGAAGTGTGGAGTAGATTTCGGCTTTTATCTTTCCCTTTTCCGTTATGCTGACGCCCTCGGGTCTAACTCCGAGAACAACATTCTTATTTTCGATTTTTACTCTTTCGAGTGGTGTAAAGACTGCCTTATATCCCAAGAACTCCAGCTCAATCTTATCGCCGTCGTTTGATGCCTCGGCATCAATAAAGTTCATTGTCGGGTTACCGACAAAGTCCGCGACAAAGAGATTGTTGGGGCGCGAATAGACTGTGAGGGGTGGATCATATTGCTGGAGCACGCCTTTCTCCATGAGGCATATTCTTGTTGCAAGCGTCATTGCCTCAAGTTGGTCGTGAGTGACGTAGACAAAGGTTGAGTCAGAGTCGGAGTGGAGTCTCTTGAGCTCTGTTCTCATTTCACTTCTGAGTTTGGCGTCGAGGTTTGACAGCGGCTCATCCATGAAGAGTACCTGAGGCTTCGGGGCAAGAGTACGCGCTATTGCGACTCTCTGCTGCTGACCTCCCGAGAGCTCGGATGGGTAGCGTGATACGAATTCCTCGATTTTCAGCATCTTCAGCATCTCTTTTACACGCTTTTCTATATCATCCTTCTTCCATTTCAGGTTCTCGAGTCCGAATGCAATATTCTGATATACCGTCATATGCGGCCAGAGAGCATAGTTCTGGAACAGAAATCCTATATCTCTTTTCGCCGGCGATATGTTTATCCCGCTTTCGGAGTCGAATACGATTCTGTCTCCGATTGTTATTTTCCCTTCCGTGGGTGTCTCGAGGCCTGCAATCATTCTCAGCGTCGTGGTCTTACCGCAGCCCGAGGGACCGAGAAGTGTAATGAAATCATGCTCTTTAATATCGAGCGACAGGTCATCAACTGCAATGAATTTATCGAAACGTTTTGTTATGTGTTCTAATTTAATCTCCGGCATATCAACCTCCTACGCCTTTATCTATGCTTGCTCCAGTCAATTTATTGACTATCAGGTTAATTGAAAGAACCGTGACGACAATCAAAAGATTAAGAGCATTCGCACTCTGGTCACACCAAACCTGCCAGTACTCGAGAAGAGTAGTCATCAAATATATCGAGCCTGAGGAGAGGAGTGTGAAGAGCGAGAGTTCCCTCATACATGAAGTGAAGGGTAATAAATATCCTGAAATGAATGTTGACTTCTGTATGGGGAAGATTATCCTTATCATTCTCTTATACCATGGAACGGCAACAATCACCGCTGCTTCCTCTATCTCTCCCGAGAGCTGGAGCATTGCGTTTATACCGCTACGGGACGCAAAGGGAAGATACTTTATCGAGCCCACAAGAATCAAAAGTCCCATAGTCTTGCTGATTCCCATTTTTGCGCCTATTGCGAGGAATGCAGCTCCCAGTGCCATCGACGGCATCAGGTAGGGAAGGAATGCAAGGTTATCCGCCACCTTGCTGAGCTTGGAGCCTCTTCTCTTTGAACAGGCATAGCCGATTAAAATTCCCATTGTTCCGGCAATAAGCGAGCAGCTGACAGATAGTATCAGGCTGTTCTTGAAAGCTGACCATACCTGGTGCTCGTAGAAGAGACCGTGAAGACCGTTGTTCTTCGGGTATCCCGGATCAATCCAGTACTTGAGTGTCAGGTTGCTGTAGTCTCCAGGAATATCTGTACAGGATTCGAGGGCGAAGCTTACAAGAGGCATGAACGAGCAGAAGATACAGAGAAGAATGAGTACTATCTCTATAACATACTTCCATCCCTTCAGGTGGATGTATGATATCTGGCCGCTCTTACCAGTTACGGTTGTAAAGCTTTTTCTGCTTCCTGTTATGTATTGGTTTATACCGAGGATGACAAGGCCGAAGAGAATCATGAAGAGTGCCATGATATATCCCTGACCGTACCAACCGCTGTTTATGAACTGCTTAAGTGTTGTGGTGAGTACGCTGAAACCCTTTGCTCCTCCCAAAAACTGCGGGACAGCATAGGCACTCATGCTGCTCGAGAATACAAGAAGGAATGTCGAAAGCAGTGCCGGCATGACGATTGGGAGTGTTATACGCCTTATTATCTTTCCCCTCGACGCTTTAAGGATTGTAGCTGCCTCCTCAAGGTTTGCATCCATATTTCTTAATATGCCACCTATGAGGATATAGGCAAACGGGGCGTAATGGAGACCGAGCACTATTGCACACGGTACAAGACCGTAGACAAAGTTTTCCGGCACCGTTATTCCTGTCAAGTAGTAGAGCATCCCACTTTGATATGACCCTATGTAAGGATTCTGAAAGAAGTTTTTCCAGAATGTTGCTATTGTCCAAGATGGCATCATGTAGGGGAAGATGAAGACAGTGGAGATGAACTTCTTCCCCCTCATATCTGTTCTTGTAATAAGAAAAGCAACAACTCCTCCATAGAATATGGCAATGAAGGACGCTAGAAGCGACATCAGGACTGCGTTTCTCAACGGCACCCAGAAATAGGTGGTGCTCATCGAGGAGAAGAGCATGCGCTTCCAGTGAAAGAGTGTCAAAGACCCCACCTTCTTTCCGAAAAGCTCCGGATAGAGAAGGTCAGCTATATTGACCGTGAGGGTATCTTTGATTAAAAGTGCCAATGGATAGATTGTAAAGAAGCCGAGTATGATGACGGTAAGCGTTAGGATTATGTTCTCGGGCTTCGAGAAGAATTCCTTAGTCCTGTACCTCAACTTCCGCTTCCGGCTCTTTTTTGTTGACGATATTGTCATTCAATTATCTCCACATTAATAACAGGGGCAGAAATCTCTGCCCCCGAGAGAGAAGTGAAGAATCACTTCTTTGCTATTTCGCTGCTGACAAAATCTGTTACTGCAGACTTGTTCTTCATTATGTAGTCGGCATCCTCGCTGACAAGACAGTTCTTCCAGAAAGTAATATCTCTGTCACCTTCTGCTGCTCCGATTTCCGGGTTGGATGAGTAAGCGCCGAGAATATCTGTTCCTGCTCCTCCCCATGGAGTGAAGCCTTCACTTGACATGAGATAGTTGATGAAGAGCATTGTCGTGTAAGGACGTGGACACTTTGCCGTCATCTGTACATACATAGGATACATGAAGCCTGAGAACGGGTTGATCTGAGCCTCTGTGAATGCTCCGACTGTGAGGTTGCCCTTGATTGACGCGTCGACATCTCTGAACTTCGAGAGAACGAAGAGCCCGAGGCATCCTTCGCTGTCGGCCTTTGCCATTGTCTGGCAGATGGTTGTGTCGGAAGAAATCGAGAAGTTAACGTTTGCTATGAACTCTGCAACCCACTTGTATCCTGCGTTCTGGTACGAGCCGAGCTCGATATCTTTTCCATAGTAATCCTTGTAAGCCGATGCAAGCTTCTCAGCCCACTCGGGACTTGTACACATGATGAGGAAGTTCATGTTGACCTGCTCCGATGTCGGGTTCTTGAAGAAGACCTTATCCTTGAGAGAAGCTTCCGTCAGTTGCCATACGTTTGTGATGACAGGTGCATCGTCTCCGATGTTGTTCCATATGAAAAGCTTGTTGATGTACTGGTGTACAAGTGGAACGAGGTCATTCTCGTCAACCTTGCCGCTGAGTGTCGACGGGACGTAGTTGAGCATGATTGATGAGTTTGCCCTGTAAATCGAAAGCTGTGCGCCGTCCTGAATCATTACCATCGATGCAACCTTCCCCGAGCCTCCTGCAGCTTCCTGGAAGAGTGTTGTATAGATATCGGTGTCATTCATCTTTGTTCCCGCTGCATTTGAGTCATTGAGGCCAAGTTCCTCTCCGTAGAGCGCGACGAAGTTTGATACTGCCTTTGCTATACGTGATGTATTACCGTACACATAGAAGCTTCCGCTCTCTTCACGAGCCTTCTCGAGAAGCTCTTCGTTAGTCATCTTTTCGCCAAGTGCAATCTTGCTTTCGATGCTGTCAGCTGCCTTCTCGGAGCTGCCGGAAGCGAAAATGAATGAACAGATTAAAGTCAATATAAGAAAAATGCTGATAATTCTTTTCATATTTTTTCTCCTTTCGCCGAAATTGTAAGCCTAAAGAAATACTCTTATCAACAGAAAAAGATAAGAAAAAGGCCCTCCTCGTGGAGAGCCCGAAATGAAGAGAGACGATTATTTTGTCTCGTCCTTCTTCTTGTTTGAAACCTTGTTAAGGATTACAACTACAAGGAATATAACTCCCATTGCGAGGGCCAGTAGTGCCCAAGCACGGAATCCGAATTTTACAGCTTCGCCTACCGACTTTGCTGTTAGATCAGTTACATGTCCGAACATATCTACCTCCTATTAACCAAACATCGAAAGAATCAGGCCACCAGCAAGAACTGAGCCAATCTGGCCGGCAACGTTTGCGCCGAGTGCGAACGGCAGAAGGTGGTTCTGCTTGTTTGCTTCCTGTCCAACTTTCTGAACAACCCTGCTTGACATCGGGAATGCCGAAATACCAGCGCCTCCGATAAGCGGATTAACCTTTTTATCCTTTGGAAGGAAGATGTTGACTATCTTCATGAAGATAACACCGCATGCAGTATCAAAAATGAATGCGAGGAGTCCGAATGCGATAATCATGAGTGTATTTACTGTAAGAAGATCCGGTCCCTTCATCATAGGTGCAATTGCAAGACCTAGTAAAAGTGAGATGAGTGGGGAGAGGATATCCTGAGCGGCACGGCTGAGGGAGTCGAGAACTCCACATTCTCTTAAGAGGTTACCGAACATAAGCATACCGACAAGTGCTGCACTGTCCGGAGCGAGGAGTGAACAGATGATGGATACTGCAATTGGGAAGATAATCTTTGTGGACTTTGAGATTGATCCTGCGCGGTAGCTCATCTTGATTGCTCTTTCCTTCTTTGTTGTTGTTGCCTTGAGCACGGCTGGCTGTATAATCGGCACGAGTGCCATGTAACAGTAGGCCACAATCAAAATAGGTGCTATGAACTGGCTTCCGAGCCTCTGAGAGACGAGAATTGCTGTCGGGCCGTCTGCTGCACCGATGATACCAATTGAAGCTGCATCGTTGAGCGGGAAGAAGAAAGAAGCGAGCATCATTGAAAGGAAGATACCGCCCTGTCCTGCAGCCCCGACGAAGATGAGCCACGGCTTCTGAATAAGCGGGCCGAAATCAATCATTGCTCCGATGCCGATGAATAAAAGGAGCGGGAAGACCTCATAGGTCTCGATGCCGAAATTGTAGAGCCATGTAAAAATACCGATATCATCTGCGATAACCGAGCCGGGCATGTTTACAAGAATTGCACCGAAGCCCATAGGAAGGAGGAGTGTCGGCTCCATTTCCTTCTTTATTGCAAGATAAATCAGGACTATTCCTACAAGGATCATGATGATGTTGTAGATTAAATCTGTGTTCATAAGTGGAATTCTATTCCAGAATCTATTCTTTGTCAGTTAAATATTCATAACTCTTTAATTATTTTTATGCCACCTTTTGCTTTCTAATTGACGGCTTCTTTTATTATTCTTACATAAGTTTTACGCATATTAAAACAAGAAGAGGACCTTTTTCTATGCTAAGTCCTCTTTTGCCTTGTCCTTATAACATTCAATCTTATCTGTTTCTTATCTCTCTATGTCGTACCAGATAATTTCATTTTCCTTCATATTGAGTTCGAAAGACGAGCCGTTTGTTGTATAGACTGTTGTTTCCTGAGGTGAGTATGTATTGTTACATACAGAGTACTTTCCGTTCTTTATGTAGGCGTTTACTTCTACATTGGGGTTCGTACTGAACCATGAGTGAAGAAGGCTTTCACTTCTTGTTGCCCATAGTATTGCGCGGTGTAACAGCCTCGTGTTTTCTGCCGAGTACGGAAGGCCTGAGAGGTATACTCCACGTCCTCTTCCGCAATCCTTCACGGCAGCCTGAACAGACCTATCGTTGAGTGCAATAACCTTTGTGCCATCGAGTGCATAGATACTCTTTTTACCTTCTCCCCAGTTGAAGGCGTCACCACATTCCTCTGTTATGAAATGAGACTCTATACTCCAGTTGTATTTGTCGTAGCCTAGGGTGAAGCCTGTCTCTTTTTCAATTCCGAGTATATCAAATAGCTGTATAAAGTGACCTTCCCATTCATGTCCCGACGGCTCTCCGACTCCTATGAAGCCACCACCGGAGTAGACGAAGTCTCTTATCCTTTCACTTAGAAGAGGGGTCTCCCAATACTTTCCGCCTGTGTGTGCAGTATCAGCATCGCCGACGGTGATTATCACATCCACTCCGTCAAGCACATGCGGGGAAGATAGTATATCGTCAAAGCTAATGAAAACAACGTCATAAGGCGCGCCGGAGAGAATTTCCATCACTCCTGCATAGCTGTAATTCTCCTTCTGATAGAGGGCATGGTGGACCATATGAGCCCCCCAGCTTCTCATCCTTCCCCAGCTATTGAGAACGGCTACCTTTTTAAACGAGTATGGGGTTGTTCCCTTTACATTGTCGTAGAGTGTTCTGAATTCATCACACACAGACTCTATATAATCCATGAAGTCAGGGAATTTCAAAGCAAGCGAAAGGTATCCTCCGTACCCTATACGGTCAATGGGCTTACGTAGTATCGCGCGTCTTGCCGTAACCCAATTTTCCTTTGCTTCTTTAACCGGGTCTCCACCTTCTTTGAAGACATCGGGGAAGAAGTAGGGGAGGAATCTTCCTTCTGTATACTTGACTGACGGTATGTCGCTGATGAGACGCAGCGTTGATCCGTTTCCGACACTTCCCACAATCGCATCAACGCCCGATGATTTGAATTCATCCATGAATGGCTCGACTCCGATATGATGGTCGCCGAGGAACATCATCGCCTCTTTGCCGTATTCGTGGCATATATCTGTAAACTCCCTAATAAGGGAATTTACTTCTCTTCTCTGGAATGCCATAAAGTCCTTATATTCTTTACTCGGCACTCTGTATTGGTTGTTGTAGTAGCCCTTGTCGATTATGTATTCGGCTCTGAACGGGTATCCGACTTCCTTTTCGAACTTATCAAGGATGTATGGGGAAACCGAAGCCGAGTAGCCGAACCAGTCGACATACTTCTCCCTTGCCATTTCATCGAAAATAAGGGTAAAGAGGTGAAAGAAAGTCGTGAACCTTATTACGTCAACATATGGGTGTTCTTCGATGAAGGTACGTAGTCTTTTGAGGGAGAAGGCATGCGTGAGGGGCTGTCTGACGTCGAAAGTAATCTGCGGGGTAATATCCCAATTGTTTGTGACTGCATTATACATGTGGACGGGGTCCCACATAATGAATGCGAGAAATGAAACTGTATATGCGTGGTATTTTTCAGCCTCTACTATGACACTCTCATTCTCTTCGTTGTACTTCCAGGACGAAATAACCTTTCCCGTTGTCCTATCAATGACTTCCCACCATCGCTCTCTGTCCTCCGGATTCACTTTGATCATCTTGGGGTATATCCCCTCCATGAGTGATATTGTGAGGATGTTTTCAACGGCAACCTGTGGCTTTGTCATGATGTACATCTCTTGGATTTCATCCGGGTGGCTCAATGCCCATTCATTGTCTTTACGGGTTGTGTAGTAGGTTTTATAGATTTTCATTCCCGAGTCTTTGAGAGAAGGTGGAAATTCCGTGCCGTCGCAGTCACGGAGGGCGTCAGCACCCCATTTCTCAGCAACTTCTAGTGTCTCTTCGACTATATTCAAGTCAGTCGGGATTGTAACTCGGCCTTTTGTCTTCATCATAGTTTCCTCTCGATAATTATTTCTTTGTTGTTCTTGTATTCGTATTTACCGTCACACATACGCTCCCTAAATAGTGGCGTCTCTATCCTACGGTAGATGGTATTGTTCTCTATTCTCCCGTCCGGGCAACCGGAAGGTGAGAATATTCCCCCGAGGTCATCATCAGATATGTTGTTCTCATATACGCTTCCCACTGCCTCCTCAAGGCAGAACATCACGGCGCCCCCTTCATTCGAGTGGCTGTAGTTATGGCGATATGTGGTGTTCCATCCGCTATCAGCATCGTATGCCATACCGTCCTGATTGAGTTTTGTGTCATATACTTCGTTGTACTCAAAAAGTGCCCCCTGGCACTTCCACGGCCATATCCCAGCTGCTACTTTTCCTTTTCTGTTTCCCGGAATATAAACGCGGTCGTTCATGTCACGGGCACAGCTATCGGCACGACAGTTTCTGACGATTGGCGAGAGTGCATACATCACCGTTATACCGTCGCCTCCTATGTCCTTTACATAGGTGTCCTCGATTTTGATATTTGTATTACCGTACTTAAGGAAAGTCTCTTCATCTATCGTTGTTCCTTTGAACTTCTCCCATAGATAGGTGTAGCCGATTGCAATTCCCCAGCGTGATGTGTTTTTGAGAAAGCATCGAGAAATATAAACGCCGTCAAAGCGTGGGGGAGGAAAGGTGGATTTGTCGGGTTCGATTGCCGTGAAATATATTCCTCCGTTTGAAAGATGCTTGTCATATACGTTACCGTATACGGATGTAACAGAGACGTTTTTAATCGTAATATTCTTAATTGTCCCTCTGTTCTTTGCAACAACTGCTATTCCCGTCCTGTCGATTCTATCCTCATTGGAGTATGCTTTTTTATAAAGAAGGGTGTTTCTCACTTCAATATTCTCTATCGTTACGTCATTCGAGTCGTAAATGAGTATTGTTGATGAGACATCGCCTTTATAGCGGTGGACGGGGTTATCGAGTACATCGCCGTAGTTTTCGTACCATACGCCTGCGCCTTCGCTGTCGATTACGGGTTTACGGCCCTTTCCGTAGGAGGAGATTTTTATGCCGTCAACGTTATTGATGTGTATATATTCCCCCTTGAAGACGCATGAAGAGGAAAGAAGGATTTCGTCGCCCTTCTCAAGAGTGAGATGTTTGAGCTTTTCAAGCGTTGAGAACGGGTTTTTCTCCGTGCCGTCCTCAAAGCCTTTTTTACTCGAGTTGAAGTAGTATTTTCTCGACATTTTCCAAGTATTCCTTTTCTCTGAGTCTTTTTGCGATAACCGTTTTCACTTCATCTTCATTGAATGAATCACCATCATACCGGGTAAATAAATCTCTGTTGTCATTCCAGTAGGCGTCAATCTCTTCTTCCGTCAATTCCCTGTATGGGTATTGAATCCTCTCGTCCCTCAAGACGAAAGCAAGACGAAAGGAAGTGAGGAACGTTTCAAGAAATAGGGAATAGGAGAGGCTCCTGGGCCCTCTTTCTCCTTTTTTTCTTTCCTTCTGGTCCTTCTTCCAGAGGGCGTGTAAATCCTCATTTAGAAACTGTGTTCTTCTCGCGAACTCTATTTCAGCCTTTTCAAAGGGTGTCAGGCTCATTTGATTGATCCTGTAATACCGTTGGCAAAGCTCTTCTGCAACAAAAGGAAGATTATTGCTGTCGGGAGAGTACATATGAGGACGCCCAGCATAAGCATGCCGTAGTCGACAAAGTAGACGCTCTTGAGGTTTGCAACGAGCATCGGCATCGTGATGCTTTCATTCGACTGGAAGATAATCTTCGGCCAGAGGTAGTTGTTCCATGCACCCATGAATGTAACTGTAGCGGCTGCACCGTATGTTGACTTCATTACCGGAATGAACATGGTTGTGAAGATTCTGAACTCCCCGAGTCCCTCGAGCCTTGCCGCCTCGATTATGTCGTGCGGGAAAGAGCGCGCAGACTGGCGGAAGAGCATAATCATGAACGGTGTAGATATCGTCGGAAGCACCAGGGCGAGGGTAGTGTTAATAAGGTGCATCTTACTGAAGAGCTTAAAAAGCGGAACAATCGTTGCAACGAAGGGAAGCATCATTGCAAGAAGCAGTACTGCCATCAAAGAATCCTTCACTTTGTCGTGGTAGATTTCAAAGCCGTAGCCTGCGATTGATGATATAAGAAGGGTAAGAAGGGTAACGATTGTACTGTTCTTGAATGAATTGAAGAGTGCCCTCCCCAGGTCCTGGTTGGCAATAAGGGTTTTGAAGTTCTCAATGAGGTACGTTCCCGGAATAAGCCTACCTCTAATAATGTCAATGCTCTGGTTTGTTGCACCGCTTATCATATAGTAGAGGGGGAATGCTGAGAGAATGGAGAAAATGGTGAGGACTATGTAGCTTGCTTTCAAGCCGTGGTCTTTAACTTTCTTATTAGTCACGTTTGTCACCTGCCTTCATCTGGATTATCGACAGCAGAGCTATCGAGACGAGAATAAATACCGAGAGCGCCGAAGCATAGTTGAAGTTCGGGGTATCTACAAAGGTTGTGTTGTATATGTAGTGCGCAAGGGTCATCGTTGCCTTTCCCGGTGCTCCTCCTGTGAGGTTCACAGACTCATCGAAGAGCTGGAGGGTGCCGGAAGTACTCATGATGGCCGTTAGTACTATTGTCGGCCTCAAAAGGGGAATTGTAATCTTGAAGAATTTCCCCATCGGGGTACAGCCGTCGATTGTAGCAGCTTCATAGATTGACGAGTCTATGTTCTGGAGTCCTGCCAGATAGAATACCATGTTGTATCCTGTCCATCTCCATACGAGCGCGATGATGATTACAAAGCGTGCACTCCATGCGTTGTTGAACCAGTCGACGGGGGAGAGATGTATCCACCCCAGCATTGTGTTTACAAGTCCATTTGATGCAAATAGCGACTTGAAGATCATCGAATACGAGACGAGGGATGTTGCGCAGGGCAGGAAGATAAGCGTTCTGAATACCGCCTTACCCTTGAGCTTCGGGTTATTGAGCATCTGGGCGAGAATCAGGGCCAGGACAAGCATAATCGGTACCTGGACCAGGAAGTAAAAGACTGTATTAAAGAGACATTCTCTGAAGGTTTTGTCTTTCAGAAGACGTGCATAGTTCTGAAGCCCCACCCACCTTTCATTCTGGCCACTTCCTCTCTTGAAGGAAAGAATTATGGCCTGAAGCATCGGGTAGAAACAAAAAGCGAAAATCAACAGCGTTGCAGGAAGGAGGAATATCCAACCCGTAATATTCTGCTTCTTCTCAAGTGTAAGTCCCTTTCTTGTCACTTTGATACACTCCTTTACAAAAGAAAAGGGGCAGGCTTCTTTCCTGCCCCCGGTTAAGACTTGTCTAGTAGCCGATAGCGAATTCAACAGTCTCCTGAGCTGTCTTCATCTCGCTCTTTATATCTGCGCCCTTCTGGACGACATTTGTGATAGCTACTGTGATAGCACTTCTGATGTCGTTGTAGTAAGCACCGAAATCACATGCAGGTACGCCCTCAGCGTATTCGACGATGTCAGCATAAATCTTCTGGCCGTTGTAGAAGTCTACGCTTTCCTGATACTTCTCGCTCTTTCCTGCCGGTAGATATGTTGTGATAACGCCGTTGGAGAGGAGAATGTTGTCATAGAGCTCGAGAGAAGAACCAAGAGTTGACTTCAGGAAGTCGTAAGCGAGTTCTTTGTTCTTGCATGCAGAAGAAACATACCAGCTTGCACCACCGCTGTTGGAGTAGTTTGTTGCACCCTCGACGCCGTCAAGTGCCGGGAGAGGACATACTGCCCACTTGCCACTCTGGTCTTCAGCTGCCTGAATAGAGGAGAGAATCCAGTTGCCCTGGATAAGGCCGACAGCCTTTCCTGTGTTGAAGGAAGCGATGTACTGATCCCAGTCTGTGTAGTCTGTCATGAGGCCTTCGTTGATGAGGCGTGCATAGATTTCCATAGCCTTCTCGAGTACGGCATTGTTCTCAAGGTTAATCTTTCCGTCAACATACGGAGAAGCACCTGCGGACTGGAGAATCATGAGTACAATTTCGCTTCCGCCACTTGTTGTGAGCATGTCGATACCTGTTGCATCCTTGACTTTGTGTGCATTGACGAAGAACTCATCCCATGTGATACCTGTAAAGTCTTCAACTGTAAGTCCAGCCTGGGCAATAAGGTCTGTTCTAATCGGCATGATGACTGCGCCGTTATCGAACGGAAGACCGTAGTGAGAACCGTTTGATGAGCCTACTGCAACCTTTCCGCTAGCAAAGTCGGAGAAGTTGATTCCGCTTCCGTCAAGAGAAGTAAAGAGGCCTGGGTAGTTTGTGAGCATCTTCTGAGCTGAGTTGTCCTGCATGAGGAAGATATCTGGAAGAGTGGAGTAATCTCCTGCTCCGTCAGCTGTAATAAGCTTGACTTCGATATCTGTATAGACGTTCTCGACGATGTTGAGTTTGAAATCCGGATGATCCTGCTGATAGATTCTTTCAGCTTCAAGGAGTGCCGGAATATTGAAGTTCTTGTCCCATGCCCATACTGTGAGCGTATTGGTTTTTTCCTCTGTCTTCTTCTCGGATGCACCCTGTGCAAAAAGAGAAAGAGAAAGAGCGAGGACGAGTAAAATCGTAATAATCTTTTTCATAATAATTCCTCCAAGGCCTATGCCTTTATGATTTCATATTAAATGGTCGTATGGGATGTGCTATCGGTTTATTGCTTACTATTTTATATTTATTGCTTAATGGTACAAATAGTTTATAATCAAGTTATGAGCAACCTGCGCTTGGATTTTGCCCCGGAGAAGACTCAGGGACTGCCGGAACTTTTATACATAAGCTACTCGAAGTACGAAGAGGACTGGTCGAGTATAATGCACTCCCATTCCTTTACCGAATTCTTATATATAGCAGACGGGAAAGGGGAGGTCCTGACGCGCCACAACAACATTCCGCTCACATCGGGAGACTTCGTAGTCCTTCCTCCCGGGCTCTATCACACAGAAAAGTCGAGTAGTAGCGACAGCATGGAGTATTTTGTACTCGGGGTATCGAATATAGTTTTGAGGGACTATTCGATAAGTGACGCCTTCAATCCCGTTTTACCCCTCGCTCATTACAGCTCAAAGGTCGGAAATGCCATCAAAAAGATATTCAACCTCCTTCAAAAAGGAACAATTTCATCGGAAGTGGAAGTCTATTCAATCTTTCTCGATATAATTGCGACGCTGATGGTTCTTCCTTCCTCACCTTTCCTTCTCAAGGAAACAACATCACAGAACGGGCAGATGGTTGCTCTCAAGGACTACATCGACACCCACTACATGGAGACGTTCTCCCTCGATGACCTGGCTCATCATTTCCACCTTTCAAAGTTCCACCTTGTGAGGGAATTCTCGCGCTGCTATTCGCTTTCTCCCATGGCATACCTCGAGGACAGAAGGATAAGGGAGGCCAAGTATCTTCTCTCTGCTTCAGACCTCCCCGTTACTGCCATTGCTTCAACCCTCGCATTCTCCTCGACATCATATTTCTCTCAGCGCTTCAAAGCATCTATCGGACTAACACCCCTCGAGTACAGAAAGCAGAAAACAAAACAAGGTAAGTGAAACTCCGTTCTCATTTGATGGATTATCTACGACATTATCTACGACATTATCTACGACATTTTCTACGACATTTTCTACGACATTTTCTACGACATTTTCTACGACATCTAAGATATGCTTTAACAATATATCCAACTTGCTTTACTAAATGGAACACTGTATTTCGGTGTTTTACCTGATGGAGAAGTAAAAAGACAGCCAATCTCACAGGATACTCTCAATGATGTTGCGAAGAAGATATCCGAGGCCATCCGACCTTTGATTTATCCCAGTATCAGTAGAGCAACCTTTGATGGTGTTGATGTCATACGTGTTGAGTTTTCAGGACAGGAAAAGCCTTATTCTGCATTTGGACGCTACTATAAGAGAGTTCATGATAGAACAGAAGAGATGACGCCATCTGAGCTGAGGAAAGAGATGTTCTCTTCAGATGTCGGTTCAATCTGGGAGAATCATCTGACCAAATACGGCCTTGAGGATGTCGACCATGAGACGCTACGGCGTTTTTATAACAAAGCCGTAAGCTGTGGCAGGCTTGAAGAAGTATCGCCGTATGATGAGGGGGTTCTTCTCAGTGGGTTGGGTTTATTCGAGCAGGGCAAATTGACAAATGCCGGGTATTATCTCTTTTCAAACAGAAAACCTGTTGTCCTTAAAACAGCTGTGTATGTTAAGGATGAGAGAATCAGTTTTTCTGATTTGAACTACCTCGCACTAGAAGTACGAGGAATCTTGTTTCCTGCTTCTCAGGTTCTTGCTTAGAGCGCATTGCCCCAGAGGCAAATCCTCCACAGGCTTATTGACGGCCCCGCCGTCAACGGACGATGG
>CAVJEL010000008.1:0-35706 GCA_963648635.1 Ruminococcus intestinalis | reverse complement strand
AGGACAACGGGTTTTCATCCCGTCAACGTGGGTTCGACTCCCGCAGGAGATGTAGCCTCTTAGAGAGGCATTTTTTATCTCTCGATTCTATCCTTCAATACTACTTCGGCTTTCTTGTCCTTGAACTTCACGGCATACGTCAGAACTAAGTTGAAAGCACTAAGGTCATCAACGTACCTTTTCTCATCTATCTGTTTCATTGCAGAAGCAAGGCTCTTCTTCTCGCTTTTATCTTCGAAGACGGCGACTCTCTTTCTATCGTAATCGTAGACGACAATATCTGGTTTTCCCATCCCGTGTTCTCTGTTCGAATCGACAGTGTACCCCATGCCTCGGAAAATGCCTGAAAAGAAGATATGATGTACATACTCATGCCATACATCATCATAGCTCAACGTATCATTGAGGATCCTTGTCATCTCCTTACTTATTGTTTCTCCATCCCCTTCCCAAAGTGCTGTATTGAGTTTTAATAGGTTTTCCTTCGAGCTTTTGTTCTCAACCCACAGGGAAAGGTTGTCGCGGAAAATCACCCTAACCTCCCTATTGGGAATTCTGAGTGCTGTATATCCTTCCGGAACCTGAAAACTGAATTCTTCCATATCAACCTGAGTCAAATACCCTGTCATAAGAAGAATACTCCATATATTGTTTTCACTGGAATTAAGGTAATCATATGTAATGTATTCATCTATTTTCTTTACTATGCATTCACCTGATAAAAGAGAATCTATCGAATTAAATACACTTTTGCTTCCTCTTTTGATAAAGGTCTCGATTATTGTATTCCCGCTTGTATTCGCCCAATAGTTCTTAGGCTTGGCTGAGCTGTTATTCTTGAGGTCATTGAGGTACGAGATTACGTCCCAGGGAGAATAGATTTCACTGTTGCCGAAACGATAGCCGTCATACCATTCTTTTGCAAGGGGAAGCTTATCCTCCGTTCCGAGCTCCTTGAAGGCATTTTCAACTTCAATGGAAGTAAAGCCGAAATAAGTACTGAATGCTTCATCCATGATAGTGTTCGAATATAGATTGTTAAGTCCTGTGAAGATGCTTTCCTTTGCTATTCTGAGACATCCGTTAACAACCCCGAACTCCAATGTCCTATTACCTTTAAGTACACTGAGTATTCCCTTCATAACATCAAGCATCTCGGGGTAATAACCCTTCTCGCTTGCCTTTGCCATTGGAACATCATATTCATCAATAAGTAGTACAACCTTTCTGCCGTAGTATTTATAAAGCATACGCATCAGAAGCGAAAGGCTGTCCATTATTTCAATCACTGATGCTCTTCCCTCATCTATCGCCCTAAATTCTTCTTTATCAGAAGCATCAATGTTGTTGCTGTCCAAAATGTATTTGAAATCACGTAACACCGTTTTGATGATGACTTTCAGTTTTCCGTAAGCAATATCAAATGTCAGTCCGTCAACATCCTTGAATGAGATGAAGACCGTCGGAAACTTATTCATCCACTTGTCACAAATCTCTTTATTTTTGCTGATATATAGTCCGTCAAAGAGCGCTTTGCTGTCTTCCGAGATGTCAAAGAAGGATGAGAGCATGCTCATCGCAAGTGTCTTTCCAAAGCGTCGCGGGCGGGTGAAAAGAAAGACTTTGGTGCCTAAATTTTTGTACAAATCCTCAATTAATAAGCTCTTGTCTATATAAAAAAGGTTATTCTCTCTAATTTCTTTAAAATCACTCCCGCCCAATGGAAAATTGACAAATTTCATATCTCACCTCATTTTCATCTCTAAATTGATTTTACTTTGTCATGAACCATTAAGCAAGAAGCGAAAAAAACGAACAATTATCAATTTGATATTGACCTTCCTTATTAATTATATGATTATATGAGCAGTTATTCATATATTAATATAAGGAGGCCCTTATGACTTATATTTATAAACTCGATAATCCTGATTTCGACCCATCCAAACTGAAAAAGCTCGAAGGAGTTGAAAGCGTAGAAAAGAAAGGCAATAACCTCTTTGTTAGAGGAGATGTTAAAGCCGAAGAAATTGAAAAGTTGATACCCTCAAAGGATAAGTACACAAAATATGTACTCCCCGTCTCCATCGACTGTGCTGAATGCGCGCGGGAAGTCGAAGAAGAGCTCGAAAAAGACGAAAACAACGCCTATGTATCTTTTTCATATCAGAAGGGGAAACTGACGGTAATAACCAAAAACTCTTTGGATGATATTAAAACAAAATGCAGAAAGGTTGAGGATGAGATTGTCTTCCTCGATGAAAAGAAGATTGAGAAATATACATTCAATGTCTCCATCGACTGTGCCGAGTGCGCAAAGAAGGTCGAGAATGCATTGAAGGAGAATGAGAATATCGAAGAGGCTGATTTCAATTTCCCCAAAGGAAAGCTGACGGTCAAAACAACGCTCAGCGAAGAGGAAGTAAAGGCTCTCTGCCGCCTCGCCGAGGACGATATATCCTTCATAGGTGACGAAAAAAACTATGTCTTCTCCGTCACGATCGACTGCGCCGAATGTGCAAGGAAGGTCGAAGATGCATTGAAAAAGAATGAAAACGTTAAGAAAGCATCATTCGATTATCCGAAGGGAAAGCTCTACGTTACTACTACCCTCAGCGAGGAGGATGTCAGGGCACTATGTCTCTCGGTTGAGGACGAGATGGTATTCCATACTGCAAATATTGCCGAGAAAAAAGATTATGCGCCCTATAGAATTATTGTTTCTCTAGTATTTTTCCTTATAGCTAAAGTCTTTGATCTTGAATATATTGCAATAGTATCATATCTGATTGCAGGCTACGATGTTCTATGGAGAGCAGTCAAGAACATATGTAAGGGTAAAATCTTCGACGAAAATTTCCTTATGAGTATTGCGACAGTCGCAGCCATCTGTATTTCCTCCTACGATGAAGCGGCAGCCGTCATGATTTTCTACCAAATTGGTGAATACTTCCAGCGCCGTGCAACCCAGTCAAGTAGGACTTCAATCGGAAAGCTCATGGACCTCTCCTCTGACAGTGTCACAATAAAAAAGGATAATGAGTGGGTATCTGTGAAGCCGGAAGAAGTAAAGGTAGGCGATGTAATTCTTCTCAAGAGTGGCGAAAAGCTTGCCGTCGACTCAACAGTCATCGAAGGAGAGAGCTTTGTCGACACTAGAGCACTCACAGGTGAGAGTGTTCCAGTCAAGGTGGAGAAAGGGTCAAGCGTCCTCTCGGGCTCTGTCAATGGAGACAATACCCTCACACTCATGGCTGAGAAAGAATATAGCGAAAGTACAGCAAGTAAGATTATGAAGCTTGTTGAAAACAGCGAAGGAAAGAAGGCTGAAAGCGAGAAATTCATAACAAAGTTCTCACGCTACTACACACCATTTGTATGTATTTCGGCGCTCCTTATCGCGCTCCTTCCTCCCCTCTTCGGTCTTACCGCATGGAAGGATAGCATCTACAGGGCTGCGATGCTACTTGTCATCTCCTGCCCGTGTGCACTTGTTCTCTCGGTTCCTCTTACATACTTTGCCTCGATGGGAAGCTTTGCCCGCCACGGAATACTCGTCAAGGGCGACGATGCAATTCAGAACCTATCGCGTGTCACAACCGTAGCACTCGACAAAACTGGAACACTTACAGAGGGAGTATTCTCCGTCCAGAGTATAGAGCATCTTTCATGTGATAAAGAACACCTCCTCGACTGTGTCTATGCCCTCGAAAAGGAATCCACGCACCCGATTGCAACTGCAATAATGGAATATGCTGGTAAGCGTGATATTGAAGCAGATAACGTACATAATATTCCCGGTGTCGGAATAGAAGGTGAATTAAACCACAAACACATAAAGGCCGGTTCGAGCCGTATTATGGATAACGCCCCGGAGGTTAAAGAGGAAGGAACACTTGTTTACGTAGTAGAAGGCAACACTCTTCTTGGCGTCCTTGTGATAAGCGATAAAATCCGCGACACATCATACAGTACAATCAGAGACCTCAGGTCTGTCGGAGTCGAGAGCATCGTTATGCTTAGCGGTGACAGAAAGGAAAGAGCTGAAACAACTGCGATGAAACTTGGACTCGATAAAGCATACGGAGAACTTCTCCCGTCACAGAAACTCGAGAGGCTTGAAGAGCTCAAGAAGAAAGGCACACTTCTCTACGCCGGCGACGGCATAAACGACGCACCCGCCCTCAAAAGCGCAGATGTAGGAGTTGCAATGGGCGGAGTCGGTTCTGACACAGCTATCGAAGCTGCAGACGCAGTCATCATGAAGGATGATTTAACACGCCTTCCGATTGCAATAAGAATTGCGAAGAAAACAGAGAAGATAACTAAGGAGAATATTTATCTCTCACTCATTGTCAAAGCCTCAGTCTTCGTACTAGCAGCCCTGGGAATAGCCAACATGTGGTACGCTGTCTTTGCAGATACGGGCGTATGCCTCGTAGCAGTAGCCAACGCAATGAGGGCAATGAGTTTCAAGGAAAAGAAATAATCTATATGACAAGTATTAGCCCGGTGTCATACCGGGCTATACTATTGACTCATATTGAATTCCCTTTGTTGAAGAGCTCAAGAAAAGCCTGCCATCGTCCTTCTCCGAATATCTTATCGTTGGCAAAAGCGAATCTACGGGGAAGAATTTGAGGAAGGTCATTCTCACTAGCACCTCTCAGGTTCTCGTCGTCGAAGGCTTGGATATCACGAACGAATTCTCTTCTGGGGTCTTCTTCTATCGCTGCATAATTACTGTACATGTCAGCTTTAATGCCGACAAATGAGAAATCGACACTAAATGGATATTTGTCCTCATCGTTATAGGAGAGCCAAAGTCTTGATTCCTGTTTCTTTTTGAGCTTCTTCACTGTCTTCTCGTTATCGCCGGCATAGACAAACTCGTCACTGAACTTTGAGTTGTAAATCTGAACCCTGTTAATTAAATCAACATCATTCTTTGTTAGTTCAACTACTCCCTTTCTGTGTCTTATCACATAGGAAGAGTAGTCATATAAACAGACGGCAATAGTCGGCGTTATCGGCCAGATTATCATCGTGCCGTAAAGCTCGTAGCGGTTTTTGTCGTATGGTATATACTTCTCCTCAATCAATGGATTGACTAAGTTCATAGGGTTGGGGCCGAGAAGAAAAGTAGTCCCTTCAGGCGCGTGAAGGTAGGCACGCTCGAGGTCATATATGAACATTTCCTCATAGTAGATGGTTCCTATCTTATTGAGGAGGAATTCAGCGTCTTCCTTTTCACCGTTCTCCTTTTGCTTACGCCAGTTATAACCGCCGTTGAGAAAAGTACTATTGGCTAAATTACCGAGCTTTTCTCCGAAAGTCTCATGTATACCCTTATAAAATGGTGTCCTTTCATATTGCAATAAAATTGAGGAGTAGATTCCAATAGAGGGCGCAAAGAGATGCTTATAATCCCCTGTTTTGAAGTGGTTGGTCAGGGTATTGAATTGCCTATCGAGATTATCTAACACCGAGGGAAGAATGTCGCTCTCATCCAAGAGGTTTCTGTGGTAGAACCTTGTGGGATTACCCGTCGTCGTTTTCTCCTTTATCGGGGAGTACGAACTCACCTTCCCGTCACTATTCATCCAAGCCTTCGTCAAAGTCTGACTCACAAAATAATCTTTGAATTTTTCAGTCATACACAATCCTTATTCATTGTCTCTTGAAGATATATCACTCAGAAAAAAGAGTATTATCTTCAAACCTTTACTGATCGAGCCCGAGTTTCTCAAGAAGATTGTTCACATAATCAAATCTCTCATCCATACTCGTGAAGATTTCTTCAGACAAGTGCTCTGCATCATAGCATAAAAGTTCCTTACAATACTCTCTGAGGGTATTAGGAGTTAAATCAACAGAAGATGCCAGAATGCGGAAAACGGAAGGAATGCAGCCCTCCAGATCATTTCTATCCTCATCCTCCTTCAGTAGTGAGATAACCCATTCTTTCTCATTCTTCTCACTCTCTCTGTATATGACCTTATCTGAAGAGTCGGCAATATATCTGTTGATAAAACCAACATCCTCGCGAGGAAGAACCGTCTTACCGTCTTTCTTCTTTATTCTGTATACACTGTCGTCATAAATGCAGACTGCAACTTTCGGACTAACCGGCATCAGCATAATAAGGCCACTAAAGCAGAACGGATTGTTGAATAAATTTTCACTCCGCCCGAGAGAGTTCATCATCACCATCGGCTGATCACCCATAAAAAATGAAGTATCCTCGTCAGCATAGAGAAGTGTACATTTCAAATCGAATAGATACATGCCCTTCATGACTATAAGGAACATGGAATAAGCCCATTCGGAATACCCGCGTGTACGAGAAAACACCTCAACGAGAAATTTGATAAGCTCATCATCGGATTTAACGGCATTGACTTTCTCTTCGTTATTCTGTTTGTACACATCAAAAGCACCGTGGGAATTTCGATTAAGATAATACTGTGATGCCAAGAGATATGCGATGTATGCCTCATTGTTTTTAAGAGCCTCTTTATCGCCCTTCTTTACACCGTCAAAAAATTCAAACGATTCGAGAATGGAGATAAGATCCTCTTCTTCGTTCTTGTATCCATAATCCAACACGAAAGTCTCAGTGAACATCTCATCTATTAAAGACTCCACCTCAGAAAGGCCGGCTTTCTTAATGTATTTGACAGTGCTGCCGTCTTCCGACCATTCCTTCGTAACTATTGAGGGAATATATTTCTTAACTACTGTTTCTTTTTCTTTATTCATTGTTACACCTGACATCAACTTTAAAGGAAAATGGAACTGAAAACAAGAAAAAAAGGAGCTCGTTGGATGGGCCCCTTTTGTGTTGCTACTTTATAACAGTGTAGCCTTCCTTTTCAATTGCCTTCTCAAGGACGGACGTATCTACGTCTTTATTCAGTGTTACACGAACTTCTTTCTTATTGTGATCAGCCTTGACAGAGACAACGCCGTCGATTTTTCCGAGTGCATCCTCGACTCTCTTTTCGCAGTGAGGGCACATCATGCCGTCAACAGAAATAACTCTTTCCATTTCTTTTTTCTCCTTAATGATTGTTTTCTTATTCTTCTTAACGCTTTTGACCTTATATATTCTGCAAAGGTTTATTCTAAGCGCATTGGTTACTACACAGAATGACGAGAGGCTCATTGCGAGAGCCCCGAACATCGGGCTCAACCTCCACCCGAAGACGGGGATGAATACACCGGCAGCAAGCGGGATTCCGATTATGTTATAGATGAACGCCCAGAAGAGATTCTCATATATATTTCTCAATGTGTGACGCGAGAGATTTATCGCACCAACAGCATCCATGAGGGTCGACTTCATGAGAACAACGGACGATGAGTCAATTGCTATATCTGTCCCGCCTCCTATCGATATTCCGACATCAGCTTCGGTGAGAGCCGGTGAATCGTTTATTCCATCCCCGATAAAACATACCTTACCGTATTTCTTGAGTTCCCTTACCTTATCTGCCTTCTCACCAGGAAGGACTGAGGAGATAATCATATCGACATCGAGGGGAGAACACACAGCCTTTGCCGTGTTTTCGTTGTCGCCAGTTATGACTGCAACCTTAAGTCCCAACCTCTTCATCATGGCTACTGCTTCTTTGCTATCCGGGCGGATAGTGTCGGAAACTTCTATAAGGCCGATGAGCTTATCACCCTTAACGACATAGACGACAGAAGAGGGTTTATCGCTAACGAGAGTTTTCAGCTCATCAAGGTATTCTTCATTAGTAATACCACATTCCTTTACTCCCTCGGCATTACCGCAATAAAGAGGAGTGGCGTCAATAAATCCCTTGATACCCTTTCCCGGAATAACAGTGCTTTCTTTCACATCATAAGAAGGAATCTTCTTCTCATCGGCATATTTCACAATCGCCTTTCCAATCGGATGTGTACTTACCTTTTCGAGTGTAGAAGCGAGTCGTATGATTTCATCCTCGTTCCCGTCGAGGGCATGGACAGCGCTCACCCTCATTCTGTTTTCGGTAATTGTTCCGGTCTTATCGAGTGCAACAACGCTTACCTTCCCCAGCTCTTCTATCGCCTCTGCAGACTTAAATAGTATTCCGTTCTTTGCACCGACACCACTAGATACCATAATTGCAACGGGAGTCGCAAGCCCCAGTGCACACGGACACGATATTACCAATACGCTTATCCCCCGCTCAAGAGAAAGTGAGATATCACCCTTTGTGATAATCAGCCATATAACTGTAGTAACAAAGGCAATTGCCATGACAGTAGGGACAAAAATGCCGGAAACCTTATCGGCAATACGACTTATCGGGGCCTTCGAAGAGGCAGTCTCCTCCACGAGCGCAATAATCTTACTCAAGGTCGTATCCTCACCGACCTTCTCAGCTCTGCACTTTAGGTACCCGCCCTCGTTGATTGTCCCAGAATAAACGGTGTCCCCTTCTTTCTTATCAACGGGAAGACTCTCTCCCGTAAGCGATGACTCATCAAGAGCAGAAACTCCCTCGATAATGGCGCCGTCAACCGGAATCCTCTCGCCACTTTTGACAACAAACACGTCACCCTTCTTGACATTTTCTATTGGGACAACGACTTCCTTGTCATCGATTAACAACCTAGCCTCAACGCTCTTAAGTTTCAATAATGAATTTATTGCGTTTGTTGTCTTACCCTTACTAACACTTTCAAGTGTCTTACCCACCGTTATGAGGGCGAGTATCATGGCACTTGATTCAAAGTATAGGCCGTGAATCTCCTCCATAGCCTTTTCAATATTGCCACCAGCCATATTGTAGGCACTGTCAAGAAGTAGATATAACGACCACAAATATGATACTGCACTTCCGAGGGAGACAAGACTATCCATATTTGGGGCCCTGTGCCATAGTGCTTTTCCTCCCGATATGAAGAAGCGCTGGTTTATTACAAGAACAATTGACGCAAGAAACATTTCGACAATCCCTATCGAAATGTGGTTCTTCGTGAAGAATTCAGGAAGGGGAAAATTCCACATCAAAGCACCCATGGAGAAATACATGAGTGCAATGGTGAAGATAAGCGATGCGACAAGCCTTTTAACCATTGAGGGTACTTCACTCTCGATAACTTCGCCCTTCTTTGCTCCACCGTTTTCCTTTTTTTCAGGATAAGCAGAGTAGCCGGCATCGGTGACAGCCTTTACTATACTTTCGTCACTTGCACTACCCTCCACGTTCATTGAGTTCGTCAATAAACTAACAGAGCAGCTCTCGACACCCTCGACCTTCCCAACAGCCTTTTCGACCCTGCTCGAGCAGGCAGCACAGCTCATACCTTTGACAGTGTAGCGTCTCATTTCATAAGCCTCTCGACAATAAGAAGTGTTTCGTCTATTACGTCTTCCTTACCCTCTTTTATGTCACGTACTACACATCCCTTAAAGTGCGACTCGAAAATCAACCTCTCGAGTGCTTCGAATGCCTTTGTCACCGCCGAGCATTGCATAAGTATGTCAACGCAATATTTATCGTCGTCAATCATTCCCTTTATTCCGTTGAGTTGTCCGATGATGCGGTTGATTCTGTTTTCAAGATTTTTCTTATCTTTATCCGAACGTAATGTAGTTTTATCAGAACAGCAGCAGTTTTCCATATATATGCTCCTTATACCCCCAGGGGTATTTTAAATATACGGAGTGGGGGTATATTTGTCAACGTGTAAAATTGCATTAATCATCCTTTTATGATACTCTCCCCCCTATGGACGATAAGAGAATAAGAAATATAGGCATCATGGCTCACATTGATGCGGGAAAGACCACCACAACAGAGAGAATACTCTTCTATACAGGAGAGAACCATCGCATAGGCGAAGTTGATAACGGTGAAGCAACGATGGACTGGATGGAACAGGAGCAGGACAGAGGCATTACGATAACAAGTGCCGCAACAACATGCTTCTGGCGCGAGCACCAGATCAACATCATCGACACTCCGGGCCACGTTGACTTTACAGCTGAGGTTGAACGTAGCCTCAGGGTTCTTGACGGCGCTGTAGGTGTTTTCTGTGCAGTTGGCGGAGTCGAACCCCAGACTGAGACTGTCTGGCGTCAGGCCGATACTTATTCTGTTCCGAGAATTGCATTTGTAAATAAAATGGATAGGCTCGGGGCCAATTTCTACCGTGTACTTGAAGAGATGAAGAAGAAGCTCAATGCTAATCCTGTTGCTCTTTTCATCCCTGTCGGCGAAGAGAGCTCCTTCAGCGGAGTCATCGATGTTATGAACGGTAAATACCTTACATTCGATGCCGACGACCAGGGCTCGACTATCAGCGAAAACACAATTCCTGACGCATACCAAGATAAATATGAAGAAGCAAAGGAGAGCTTGATTGACGCCCTCTCGTCCTTCTCAGATGAGATAATGGAACTTTATTTCGAGGGAAAAGAAATACCGCTTTCTCTGATGAAAGAGACAATACGTAAATGCACAATCGAGCGCACAATTCTCCCTGTCTTTGTCGGATCGTCACTTAAAAACATAGGAGTCCAGACTCTTCTCGACGGTATTGTCGATTACCTTCCCTCCCCTCTCGACTGCCCTCCCGTTGAAATAGTGAGCGCGAAGAACAGCGAGAAGAAGGAAATGCTCAAGCATGACTCGAACGGACCACTAGAGGCTTTGATATTCAAAATCCAGGTTGACCCGCACTCAGGTCCCCTTTGCTTTGTCCGTGTATACTCTGGAACACTTAAGAAGGGAGTTTCCGTTTACAATGTAACAAAAGGTAAAAAGGAAAGAATCAACAGGCTTGTAAGAATGCACGCTATGAGGGAGGAAGACCTCTCCGAACTCAAGAGTGGCGATATAGGCGTGATAATCGGCTTCAAGGGCGCACAGACTGGTGACACAATCGGACAGGAGAATCATCCGTATTTACTTGAGAACATGGTCTTCCCCACCCCTGTTATTTCTGTTGCAATTGAACCCAATACCACGAGTGATATGGCAAAGCTCCAGAAGGCACTCGAGACCCTCGCAATGGAGGATCCGACATTCACATATAAGGAAGATAGCGAGACTGGGCAGCTTGTGATATCGGGAATGGGAGAACTCCACCTTGACGTACTTGTGACAAGAATAACCAAGGAGATGAAAATCGAGGCAAGAGTCGGTAACCCGCAGGTATCTTACCGCGAGAGCATAAAGAAGGCAGTCACAGGACGTGAAGAATACGACAAGATGATTGCCAACAAGGAAAATTATGCTGCCCTTACGATGAGTATAGCCCCGTCTGAGAAGAAGGAAGGAAACCATCTCATCATTTCTGCAAAGACCAGAGATATTCCGGAAGAAATAATTGAAGCAATTAAAGACGGCATAAATGGTGCTTTCTCGAGCGGAATCAAATACGGCTACGAGACGACAGATATTACCGTAAACATCGAAGAAATCGACTACGACCCCCTCAGAGCATCAACTCTCGCTTTCTCCTCCTGTGCAGCTCTCGGCTTCGACAGGCTTGCTTCCTCTGCCGACCCCGTCATCATGGAGCCCATAATGCTTGTTCAGGCATCAGCACCGAGCGAATATATCGGGGACGTAATTTCTTCCTTAACACAGCGTAGCGGCATAATCATCAGCATGGAGAACAAGGAATCCTTCGACACCGTAAGTGCGGAGGTTCCCCTCAGGGAGATGTTCGGCTACACGACGGTTCTACGTTCCTCAACACAAGGCAGAGGGACATTCAGCATGGAGTTCGGGCACTACAGTGAAAAACCCGACGGACTCGGATACTGAGTACCATTTCCTGAGAAATCGAAGAGAGACCCATGTCAGAACGGCATGGGTTTTTCTATTTCCAATGCAGTTCTTTTTACAATTTTTCTGTTTCTGTCAGATTAGACCCGACTTATTGGGTAGTTTTAATGAGAATCGAATAAAAATATCGGACAATGTAAAAACTTTGTTTGACAACTAAAAAAACACTCCTTTAGAATTTTTAAGAATGCTTAATTACAAAAGTAAAGGAGGTAATGATGAGCGTTGAAACAAAAGAAATCAGGAACATTGCTGTAGTAGGACACAATGGTACTGGCAAGACAAGTCTTGTTGAAGAGATGCTCTACTATACAGGAGCCATCGCAAAAGCAGAAAAGGTAGACAGTGGAAAGACAGTAAGTGACTACACAGAAGAGGAGATTGCACGCAAGATTTCAGTACACACTTCTCTTTCATCCACACAGTGGCTTAACAAGACAATCAACATTCTCGATACTCCGGGTACTGCAGACTTTGTAGGCGAAGCTATCTGTTCATTCAGAACAGCCGAGGCAGCAATTATGGTAGTTGATGGAAGAGACGGAGCTCAGATCGAGACAATCAAACTCTGGAGAAGACTTGACCAGAGAAATAAGCCGAGAGCAGTTTTCATCAACAAGATGGATAAGGAAAGGGCTAACTCCCGTGAAGTTATGGACAACCTGACAGAAGAGTTCCATTCAAACTTCGCTCCAGTTACCATCCCGATGGGTTATGCTGAAGATTTCAAGGGTGTCATCAACCTCATCGAAAACAAGGCATACATTTTTAAGGAAAATGGAAAAGAAGAAGCTATCAATGTTCCGAAGGAATATGAAGATAACGTAAATGCATATAGAGAGGAGCTGATTGAAAAGGCAGCTGAGGGTAAGGACGAACTCATCGAAAAGTACTTCGAGGAAGGAACTCTTACTGATGATGAAATCAGAGAAGGCTTAAGAGAAGGTCTCAAGAGAGACAGCGTAGTTCCCGTCTTTGTCGGAGCATCAGATAAGGGCGCAGGAATCACATCACTCTTGAACTTCATCGCAAATAACTTCCCCAATCCTGAAGGCGTATGTGAATACATTACAAAGGAAGACGGAACTGAAGAGCGCAACTATCCTATCGGAGCTAAGTCCACACCTGAAGCTTATTGCTTCAAGACAACAATCGACCAGTTCTCAGGTAAGCTCAGCTTCATCAAGGTTGTCAACGGCACAGTTAACGGTGAAACAGATCTCTACAACCCTGAAACAGGTAAGAAAGGGAGACCCGGCAAGGTATACAGGGCACTTGGAAAGAAACTCATCGAGACCGATGCTCTCAACGCCGGTGATATCGGAGTCATCACCAAGTTTGACCCGGCAGCAACAAACTCGACTCTTGTCGGAGACGTAAACAGCAAACTCAAGTTCAAGGCATTGAGTCTTCCTCAGCCTATTTATGAACTTGCTATCTCTGCTAGCGACAAGAAGAGCGAAGACAAGATGAATGACGCTCTCCATAGAATCACGGAAGAAGACCTCACATTCGAGATGAAGTACAACGAAGAGACGAAGGAAAGCATCATCGGAGGTATGGGTGAACTTCATATCAACATGATTCTCGATAAGATTAAGGAGAAGCAGAAGATTCAGATCAACACTAAGATGCCCAAGATTGCTTATCGTGAGACCATCACAAAGAAGAGCGGTCTCAGTGAATATTCACACAAGAAGCAGTCTGGCGGTCACGGACAGTTTGGTCGTGTCGTCATCGAAATCTCACCTATCGAAAGAGGCCAGTACTACTTCTTCGAGAACACAGTCAAGGGCGGTGCAGTTTCCAAAGGCTATGTTCCAGGCATTGAAAAGGGTATCCATGAAAAGATGGAGGAAGGTTACCTTGCAGGCTATCCTCTTGTAGATATCGGCGTAAACCTCGTTGATGGTAAGGAGCATCCTGTCGACTCATCTGAAATGGCATTCAAACTTGCTGCTAAGGGTGCTATGGATGTAGCACTTGCAAAGGCTGGATGTGTACTTCTCGAACCATTCTGCAAGCTCGAAGTATTTGTTGACCAGGAATACCTGGGTGCAATACTATCTGATCTTTCAGGACGTAGAGGAAGAGTACTCGGACAGGAAGATATGGGACACCTCACATCTGTCAAGGCAGAGGTTCCGATGGCTGAGCTCCGCTCTTACGCTATCGACCTCAAGAGTATGACACAGGGCTCAGGCTCCTTCGAACTTGAATTCGACCACTACGAAACACTCAACGGCAAACTCGCCGACGATGTAATAGCAGAGGCAAAGAGAGAGAAAGAAGCTCAGGAAAATGCCTGATTGATTACTCCCTTATTATCGGCTGCCATAAGGTGGCCGATTTTCTTTGTCCCTTTCTCCTTTTGATTTACCTCAGACAAACGAAAAGAAAGTAAAAAGAAAATATGTTTTTTCAGATTTGCAATAGAAGAAAATTCCTCTCATGTGCTAAAGTAGCGGGGAGGTAACCAACCTCAATAAGGAAAAGAAAAAATGAAGAAAAGTTTATTAGTAATAGCATTGGTTCTGCTCTCACTCTTCTTTGTCTCATGCAATAAGGAGTCAGCAGACAAGTCTGAAGAGATGGTCGCGAGGTACGAGAAGTTCTGCGAGACATATATGATGATGAGTTCTACAACAGGACTGTTCCCGAAGGAGACTAATAAAGCTCTAAGAGATGTGGAAATTTCTACAGAGAGTATGAAAGCCTTCCTCAAAGATCTTAATCCAGGGAAAGAAATTGAAGTAACAACTGAAGGCTTAAAGTTCGATGGTGGATCCATTATAATTGACGGCGACGATAAGAAGGGAACAGCAACAGCAGATCAAGCCTCGTTCAAAGTCTCATATAAAATCGATACCAAAGAAGTAAGTAATGAGGAATACAAAATTAGTCTGAACTCATCAAAGGAAACAAACGAAAAAACTGCTTCCGTTTCATTCTCATTGACAATCAACGACAAAGTTTACAGCACTATTACCTATAAATCTGAAGGAGAGAAATTCACTTCAGCAACTGTCGACGGTAAAGAAGTAAACGTACGCCTCCTCAATGCTTCACGCCTCAACCCAAGTCTTTCGTCTGTTGAGGAGACAACTGAAACAAACTCATCTTCTAATTGAAGTGCATACGTCAAAAAAAAAAAAAAATGATGGAGAAGAATAGCCTGACTTAAGCCGACGTTGAATTCTCCCTCAGTAGAAGAAAAAACTGCTGTGTTTGTCATCTCTTATGAGACTGCACAGCAGTTTTTTTGCAACCTAAATAAGTTGGGTTACACGTCGTCCCATCCTTAGATTTAAGACTTATCGGATGAGTTCTACTTTTTATTTCTGTAGAATGCCTGCGTATAGCAAGTAGTGTATTCGGGCGTTATGATTGCACTCACCCCACCCTTCGGGACGAAGCCTGCGGATATAATTGCTTCGATATCGAGCCTTACAGCCTCTTCAACAGCATCCTCTTCTTCCGAGATTTCAAGCTCCACGTCTTCGCTGTCATCATCGTCTTCGTCAATGTACTCGCTCATATCATAATCGTCGTCATCGTCATCCTCGTCGAAGTCCGAATCGAGATCATAATCGTCATCGTCATCATCAATGAAGATTCCGTCATTCCATTCGTATACGATATAATCACCCTTATCCGTCAGGGCCTTCTGTGCAAGGAATATCTTCCTTCCTCCAAGTTCAATCTTATAAGCCATATCTCTCTCCTGAACTAAGAATAAGCGAGAAATCACCTTTTCTCAAACCAAATTTCATTAATTGTGTAATCCTTATTCATTCCCTTCTGCTCGAACTTCGTAAGTGGCCTCCATGTAACTGGAGGGGCAAAATCATAGAACGGGTTATATAGCAGAGGCTCGTTATCAACAAGAGATAATACTTCCTCTGCATATTCCTCCCAGTCCGTCACCATGTAGATATATCCGTTCTTCTTGAGCTTTGTTGCAAGGAGATGTAAGAATTCCGGATTCATTATTCTCCTCTTATGGTGCTTCTTCTTAGGCCAGGGGTCGGGGAAGAAGATATGAAAACCACTGACTGAATTGTCGGGTATCATATTCTGGAGAACATCAATTGCGTTGAAGCGCATAATGCGGACATTGTCGATACTGTTCTCACCTATTTCCTTCAAGAGCTTAACAAAGCCCTTAAGATATACCTCGAGTCCTATGTAGTTGTACTCGGGCTTGATTAATGCCATCTGTGCTGTAACTTCGCCGTTACCGAATCCTATTTCGATTATTGTGTCGTTGGTATTGTTGAAGACAGAGGAATAATCGAGCATTTTATTTTCATAGAAGAGGCAGTACTTTTCAGCCCACTTCAGGACAACTTCCTTTTCCTTGTCCTCGAGCACGTTGTTTCTAAGTACATAACTCTTAATTGTTCTTTCCTTTCCTTCTCTGACTTCTATTTTATGAAGCTTTTCGATAATTTCTTTTTCATCCATATATTTTATTGCAGTCTCCTGAGAGTTTCCAATATAAGAACAGCCTTGTCTTTCAATTTGACTGTCCCTGTAGATATCATAATGTGATTGAACTGTCTTGGGTCGAGCTTAACCCTGCCGTTGGAAAGGGTGATAAGGGACACAACCTTTGTGGGGTTGAGAATTGAGACCTCATCAAAGACACAGTCAATCACACCCTTGTATTCCTTGAGCGACGATATCTTCAATTCGCGCGCAACAATTTTTATCTCGGCTATTGAGAATAGGTTCTCGACTTCCTCCGGCTCTTCGCCATAACGCGACTCAACCTCCCCTCTTAAACCCTCGAGCTCGCCCTCTGTCTTGACGGAGGCAATCTTTTTGTAGACTTCGAACTTGTTCGACGGGTCAGGTATATAAGAGTTCGGGATAAAACCAGTGTAGTCGAGCTGCACAAGTGGCTCCTTGACGCTTTCCTCCTCGCTTTTTGTAAGTTTTCCTATTTCCTCTTCAATAAGACGGAGGTACATATCGAGACCGACAGCTTCCAAGTGTCCGCTCTGCTCGCGCCCGAGAATGTTTCCCGCGCCCCTTATCTCCATGTCCTTCATGCTGACTTTGAAACCCGATCCGAGAGATGTATTCTCACTAAGCACCTTCAGCCTCTTTATTGCATCGGCATTAAGAGATGAGCCGTCAGGATAGAAAAGATAGCAGTAGGCCTTTCTGTCACTGCGCCCGACGCGGCCCCTGAGTTGATAGAGCTGACTGAGCCCCATTCTGTCGGCTCTGTCGACAATAATCGTATTAACATTCGGTATGTCGATACCGTTCTCGATTACAGTAGTGGAAACAAGAATCTGAACACCTTCATAGATGAAGCGATGCATGACATCCTCAAGCCTCTCTGCGTCCATCTGACCGTGCGCACTCTCAATGACAGATCCTGGAATAAGACTTTTAAGTGACTCGACAACCTCTTCAATATCTTCAACTCTGTTATGGAGGTAGAAGACCTGCCCTGAGCGTGCAAGTTCCTTCTCTATGGCATCCTTGACTAGCGTTACATCGTACTCCCCTATGAATGTTTCAATCGGAAGTCTCTCCCTCGGAGCAGTGGACAGCAGAGACATGTCTCTTACCTTTAAGAGCGACATATAGAGTGTACGGGGAATAGGGGTTGCTGAGAGCGTCAGACAGTCTATGTTCGTCTTCATCCCCTTGATTTTCTCCTTGTCTTTTACGCCGAAGCGCTGCTCCTCGTCGACAATCAAAAGTCCAAGGTCCTTGAATGTGATGTTGGACGAAAGAATTTTATGGGTACCAAAGAGTATATCGACCGATCCGTCCTTAACGCCCTTCAAGACTTCCCTATGAACTTTACCCGGGACAAAACGGGTCGAGAGTCCGCTTTTGACCGGGAACTCACTTACTCTTTTACAGAAGTTTTCATAGTGCTGCTGGGCAAGTATCACGGTTGGAGCAAGGAATGCAACCTGCTTACCGCCCATTATCGCCTTAAAAGCCGCACGGAAGGCTATCTCCGTCTTACCGTAACCGACGTCTCCGCAGACAAGACGATCCATGCACCTTTGGCTCTCCATATCGCTCTTTATCTCTTCTATGCACTTAATTTGGTCGGGAGTTTCGGTAAAAGGGAACGATGCCTCGAAGGAAATCTGCCAGTCATTATCTTTTGGAAAAGGATAGCCGGAGCTATGCTGCCTCACGGCATAAAGGTGCACGAGTTCCTCTGCTAGAATTCTTGCATTCTCCCTCGCCTTCTCCTTCTTCTTCGCCCAGTTCTGACTCGACATACTGTCAAGTTTCGGGGCTCTGCTGTCGGGTCCTATATATTTCTGGACAAGATTCGCCTGTTCAATCGGGACGTATAAGGCCTCGCCTTTATCGTACTTAATCTTGATGTAATCGCGTTCAGTTTCCCCGCTCTTGACCCTGTCTATCTTCTCGAACTGTCCAATCCCGTAATTAATATGAACAACATAATCCCCGGGCTTAAGGGAAACAAAGGTGTCGAGAGGAGATGAGAGGGTTTCGCTGACTGTCTTTATCCTCTTCTTTCTTCTGCCGAATATCTCGGAGTCGAGGATTACCGCAACCTTAGCCTGGGAGAGCATGAATCCCGATGGTATTTCGGAGACAAGGATAGAAAGTTTAAGAGAAGAAAAGACACTCTCGAGTCTGACTTTTTGTATTTCACTTGGAGAAAGAATATAGATTTTCCATCCATCCCTCGCCATAGCCTCAGCTTCGTCCTTGAAGAACGTCACATTGCCGAAATACGAGTGTGAGGGTTCGACTGAGAAATGATGGTATGAATTCTTCATTATTTCATGATTGACAATACCCTTATCGAGGGAAGAGAAGAATGAGGGAAAGGAAAGAAGATATTCATTGGGCTTTAGGGAATCTGCCTTCTCTCTATACGCCTCCTTATATCTTTCCTTTGCTTCATTCTCCAGCGCTTTATATTGAGTCTCTGTCTTTTCGAGGGAAGTAAAGAAGAAATAATCATCTTTTTCCAGAAGCGAGAGGATATTAACTGTTTTGAGGGAATTAATACTGCCGTCAAGAGTAAGGGGAATACTTACTCTCCTTACCGATTCACCTTTTGAATCATAGCCGTCCTTATAAGATATGATGCGTTCGATTTTATCCCAGTCGAGGTATATCCTGTACTTGACCTTTGATGCAAAAGGGTAGATTTCGACAACTTCGCCACGTAGTGTAAACGAACCTTCCTCGAGGGCGTTATCTGAGCGGTAGTAACCGCTTTCTACAAGAACTGAGGAAAATGCATCAGTGTCGAGTGTATCGCCTGATGATAGGGTGTAGGAAAAGGATGAAAGCGACTCTAGAGAAAGAAAGGGAGAGCAGAAAGAGCGCAGTGACATGATGACGAGGCTCTTTTTATGCTCCATCATTCTCTCCTGCTCTACTTTTCTCGGATAGCTTATCTTTTTCTCGATATATTCACTGTATAGCCTTCTGCCGTCGGAAGGGATGAGAATGAGAGGAAGGGACGATATATTGCTCTCAAGGCTTTCATAGAGCTCCTTTGCCTCATCCTCCGTACTTGTGATGACGACAGTTCTCCCCTTTCTCTTCTCAGCTATTAACTTTATGAAAAGAGAAAGCGGGTAATACATAAGGCTGTCACAATCGATTAATGTATCGGGGGAGAGCGAATAAGCCTTGTAAGCCGTGCTCTTCCTGATATAATCTAATACCACATCTTCAATCTGCTGCATTAAAGGAAAATATACACTAATTATATGGATACCTCAATTGACATAACAAAAAACAAACTTGATTTACTTGAGAAAAAAATAGTTGAAATGGGTGAATGGGCTGTCGATAAACAGTCGTCTCTCCATGTCACCTTCAAGGAGGATTCGTCCCCCGTAACCGAAGTTGATATGACGATATCGAAAGAAGTGGTGTCGCTGATAAAGACTCTATTTCCCGAGGATGGGATAATATCGGAAGAGCAGATTACAGAGAACAATGGACAAGAGGAATATACATTCGTCCTCGACCCCATCGACGGCACGGACGTCTACTCGCAGGGCCTCCCTTCCTTTTGTGTATCACTCGGGATTCTCGATAGGGATAAAAATCCTGTCGGCGCCATAGTTTATGCTCCACGCTTCGGAAGGGGAACAAGAAAGGGCCTCCTCATCAGGCTCAACCCGGGGGAAAAACCTACAATCAACGGAGAGGAACTTAGAGTACATAATAGCGACGAGAAGAAGACGAGGATTTATCAGATTACCCTTTCCTCGACTCTTGTTAAGTGGGTTGATTTTTCCCGCTACTCCGGCAAAGTCAGGATATTCGGTTCCCAGATACTCCAGATTCTCTCACCCGTCCTATTTGAAAATATAACAGCATCAATCAATGAGCCGTGTTATATATGGGACTATGCGGGCGCACATGCAGTAATTAAGAGCCTCGGTATGGATTTATATACCCCATCTCTCGAGAAGTTCACCTACTCGCCGTCATTCCTATCGCGCAACAGGGCCGAAGCAATTACGTACGGAGGATTCAGGGAAACAGTGGAGAGTCTTGTCACTCTTTGTCCTGTCATTAATCAGGATAAAACAATAGCCCACAATTAAAGCTCTTCGTCGAAGAACGCCTGTAGGACTCCGTAAGCTTCGAGGGAGTCCTTTTTCTTGATGATAAATGTAAGTACATTCAGAGTGGAGACTATCTCGTAGATATTTATGTTCTCCCACGCAAGCTTACGTGTTGCAAGGTATGTTATTCCGGGAGTCTCTAAAAAGTTATTGCCCTTGAAAGATATTGTAAGTGCAACCATATCTTCTTCTCTGTTGATAATCTTTTCGCCTGCAAGAAGAGAATCAAGCTGCGCTTTATATTTATCAGATATCGTGACTACTATCTCATACTCGCCGATGGATATATTTATAAAGTCACCATTTTCATTGTTTGTCAGGCCGTAGATTGTGCTTATGTTGTCGATAAAGGACCTCGAGCGCTTTATGTTCACGTCGTAGATGTTGGTCTTCATCTGTATCTCATAATCAATCTTCTGGGTTCTCTTATCTATATGGTTGAGTTTCTTCAAGTCCTGGGTATAACGTCTTATGGCCATGACGATGCTTGCCGACGATACCTCCGAGCCGTAAAGAGCCTCGACTTTGGGCTTGATGAAAAGCGCAAGGTTTGAGTACGAAATAACCTCCTGAATCAACATTTCGGAGATGAAGGGACTGCGGTTGATGATTTCCTTAACGTAGAATGCGACTGAACTTGCCATATACCCTCTGTTATTCAACTAACTATGTGTTAAGATTTAAACATATTCATACAATAATTTCAAGAAAATATCTCACAATAACATTTGAGCCACAAGAGGACCGGAAGTAATCCATTCCATGGGATATTTACGGTATTCAAATCTTCTTTGTTGTTATCTCGAAAAGAAATTTGTATAATACCTATATAATAAGGAACAGAAGCAAGCCCTCTTTGTGCTTGATTCTCTCAAATCACATTGCATAGGAGGTGTAAGATGCCCGATAAAGAATATTACCTTTCAAAAGGATTTGATCATAAGACAGCAGAATATTATGCCTCCGGAAGAAGAAAGATTATCAGTGTAGTCTCGAACGACAATTTCACTCTGCTCCTCACTTTCGATAACGGGGAGAGACGTCTTTATGACATGAAGCCGTTTATTAAGGACGGAACGGTATTCAAGCCCTTAGAGGATATAAATGTATTCCGTCGTGTCTATCTCGACGAAAACAAGGCTCCGTCCTGGGATAAGGATCCATCTGTTAACAGCTTGAAAGCCTCGAACAACAAAATAGATATCTGTCCCGACACCTGCTATATGGATAGTATGCCACTAGAAAGCTGATCTTAAGTTCCAGGATAGCGTTCATTCATAGATAATCGATGAGACCACGATGGCGTAGTGGCTCTTATATCTTTACACCAGACTCGTATGGCATTGTGACACGTACTTCTTTCCTTTGCTCTAGACAAAAGGTATTGTGGCTGAACCTGCCATATCTTCTTTGTTATACAACTAACTATCTGTTAAATTTTAAACATATTTAAGCAATATTTTCATAAAAAACTCTGACAATAACATTTAACATGAAATGAAGGCGTTTTATAATTGGTCCTATGAATTGCCCCAATTGTGGAAAAGACCATGACAAAGTCCTTGAAAGCAGATCGCTCAAGGAAGGAACATCTATTAGACGTCGTAGGCTCTGCTTAGAGTGTGGCTACCGCTTTACTAGCTACGAGAATATCGAGCGTAAGCCTATTGTCGTCATAAAGAAGGACAAGAGCCACCAAACCTTCGAGCTCGCAAAAATCGAAAGGGGCATCAGGCAATGTACGGAGAAACTACCAATCAGCACGGAGAAAATCGAGAATACACTCAAGGAAATCGAGGACGAAGTATATTCAATTGCACAGAACAACCACAATCGTATAACAAGCGGGGAAATCGGGGAGACGACACTCAGGCACCTCTATAAAATGAGCCCTGTTGCATATGTCCGTTTCGCCGCGGTATATCGCGCGTTCGATACTCTCGACCAGTTCATCAACGAAATTGAGAGCTTGATGAAGTAGCTATATTCTTTTTACGTCAAACCACTTTCCCGTCTGACTTATGTCAATTTCTTCATTGAGGTGCTCAGGCTTAAGTATTTCATTTGCGCTGTCGAGTGCGAAGTTGTCGGTCATGCCACCGAGGTAATCGATTATAAGGCGCCTATCACTACCCTCTTTCTTTATATACACATCCCTCATATCTCTTACGTGATTGAAAAATCCTGCAGAAAGCATATTGTGCTCATCTATGTAGTGGGTCTCATCGAGTCCGAATGTCGAGTAGATTGACTCGAGGTAATCCTTTATAAGAGACAAGAGGCGGTAGAAATAGCGGTTATAACCCTCGAGAATACGTGAGCGGTATATCTTTTCATAGTTGAAGTCTGAAAAGGCCTTTACAGCATCGAAGACGGAAGGGGAAAAACCTATGCCGTCTTTAACCGAAGCCGTATCGATTAAATTTCCAATGAGGGAATTGATGATTTCGCTATTTGTGCTTCCTATACGGTCCTTTACGATTTTCGGTAACTCGTCATCTCTGATTATCCCGAGCCTGAGTGCATCCTCATAGTCACGCCCGAGGTAGGCAATACTATCTGAAAAGCGCACGATTACACCCTCAAAGGTTGAAGGAATAAGCCCACGGCGCGTTTTGATTTTTGAAAGGTCCTTAATTTCAAACGTCGGCTCCATACGGCGCGAGAGTGACTCTCCGTTATGACTGACGATGCCGTCACGGACAGCGTATGTAAGATTGAGACCGCTACCGTTGTTTGCAAGAAAGTCCACAACACGAAGGGAATTTAATTCGTGCTCGAATACACCATTACCCTCCTTCTGGGAAAACTCACTGATTATCCTCTCACCTGTATGTCCGAAAGGTGTGTGCCCAAGGTCATGGCCCATTCCTATCGCCCAGGCAAGCTCACTGTCGAGTCCTAGTGGCCGGCAGATAGTCGAAGCGATTGATGCAACATGCAGTACATGTTCCATCCTTGTACATATGTGGTCGTTACTCGGAGCATAGAACACCTGGGTCTTATGTTTAAGGCGCCGGAATGCAGAGCTATGTATGATTGCGGTGGTATCACGAAAATAGGAACCCCTTACATCCTCCTTTCTTTCCCTCGCTCTCTTCTCCAAATCCTCTCTCTTTATCTTATTTTCAAGTTTAACCACTTCTTTTTGACCTCTCTTGGGTATATAATACCATCCGAGGAGATAAATGTGTTAAATATAATTATCCCGATGCTTACCCTGCTTCTGGCCTTTCTGTCGGCGCTTAGCAGCCTCAGATTTTTTCTGACAAGGCTTGGTCGTATTTATTGGATAATCCCATTCTTTATCTCTTTGATACTCTTCTACCAGAACATAAAGGTACTTATAGAGTACGCCGACTCGACTCAATCGTACCCCATCACTTTCGACACAATTCTTCCCTTGGTTCTCAATATTCTATGGTACTCGATGATTGTCGCCTTCCACTATGCCTTAAAAACAGAGAGGGAGTACAACAAATATGTCGAGGAATCGAGAAGAACTTACAACGAGGCAAGGTTCATCAACCTCCTTGAAAAAAGACAGACAAAGAAGGAATTGAAGGAGAAGAAGATAGAGAGCAACAACCGCAGTCGCAAGGTCGAAATTAAAGATTACGATTTTCCCGAAACAGGAAGATAAAATGAGTAAGAATCTTGTTTTCTCAGGCATAAAGCACTCGGGTAAAAGCCTATTCGCATCCCTTGTCGGGAATAAACTTTCCATCCCCGTCTACGACCTCGATGTCCTCATACTCTCCCAAATCTCCTCCCCCACGATAAGAGAGTTCTACACTCAATACGGAAAGGATGAATTTCAGAAAGAGGAGATAAACGCCTATACAGCTCTTAATGCTTCCGCGCTTCAACCCTATGTTCTTTCCCTCGGAGGAGGAGTAGCCGACAACACGTCTTTGATGGAAATGCTCAAAGGAGATAACAACTACATTGTCTATCTCACTAGAAGTGAAGACCTAATATTAAAGAAAATACTCACAAAAGGGATTCCTCCCTTCCTCGATAAAAACAATATTACCCAGTCTTTTCACGAGCTCTACTTGAGGCGCGACAGAATATACAGGGAAAACGCAGACCTCACGATAGATCTCGGGGAATACTCAAATAAAGACGAGAAGACAGATTACATAATTCAAACACTCAAGGAAAACGGCTATGAGCTTTAATACTTTCGGACGATTATTCACTTTTACAAGCTTCGGTGAATCCCACGGAAAAGCACTCGGGGTCGTCATTGACGGCTTTCCTCCGCGCATTAAGGTGGATGAAGAATTATTGAAGAATGCACTATCTCGCCGTCAGGGCGGATTGAGCACGCTGACGACACAAAGAAAGGAAGAAGAAAAGTACGAGATACTCAGCGGAGTATTCTCAGGCTATACTACAGGAACTCCTATAGCAGTTGTCGTCTACAACAACTCACAAATAAGCTCTGACTACTCAAATCTTGAGCATACATTCCGTCCAGGACACGCAGATTATACTTATGAGGAGAAATACGGCATAAGAGACTACCGTGGCGGCGGGAGAAGTAGTGGCCGCGAGACAATAGCGCGCGTAATTGCAGGTGCGTTTGCAAAAATGGCACTTAAGGAATATGGAATATCTGTCGATGCTGCAGTAGTTGCAATAGGATCTGTTAAGGCATCTGCCTACAGCTGGAATCCACCCTTCTCTTCTCCGTTATATGCTCCAGAGTGCAAAGAGCGGGATAAAATGATAGAAGAAATCGAGAATGCCCGTAAAGACGGCGACAGCATAGGAAGTACTGTTGAGTGCCGCATTATTGGTGTGCCCACAGGACTCGGCGACCCTGCATTCGAGAAACTCGACGCACTCCTTTCTTCTGCTGTTTTCTCACTCGGAGGCGTCAAGGCATTTGAAATTGGAAGCGGATTCTCCTCCGCGTCGAAACGTGGAAGTGAAAACAACGACAGCATCAGGATTAAGGACAATAAAGTAGCGTTCAGCACAAATAACGCCGGTGGCATACTCGGGGGTATAAGTAACGGGGACGATATTATCTTCCGCTCATACTTCAAACCCACGCCCTCGATATCTAAAGAACAGAAGACGATTACCGACGAAGGGGAAGAGACAACGCTTGTAATTAAAGGAAGACACGACCCTGTAATCGGAATAAGGGCATGTGTTGTTGTTGAAGCAATGGCAAGTGCCGTTATTCTTGACTCCCTTCTTATAAGAAAAGCCTATCTCTAGTCATTTTGCTGGGGAGGAAGAAGATCCTTCGGGTAGTGGTATCCAGTGAAGCTTTCAAATTGGAGCTTTCCCTGGCTGATGAGCATTTCCGAGCCAAAGTGGAGTGTACAGCCTTTCTTCTGTGCATCCTTTAGAAACTTCGTCATTCTCGGCTTATATACGATATCATACGCAATTTCGTTACCTGTGAAGCGGAAGGACGGAATCGGAGAGTCAGTTTCACTGTTAAGGCCACATGAAGTTGCTTGAACAATGAGGTCACACTTTCCTTCATATTTTTTGTAGTTATCGAGAGAATCGAATGCGGAGTTGTTCCTTGCTGCGAGCTTACGTGCCTTATCTAATGTCCTGTTGAGAACTGTTACCTTGACGTTTCTATTTGTCAGCGCCCACACAACAGCATCTGCGGCTCCCCCCGCTCCGATGACAAGGGCCGACTTTATTCTCCCCGACGAGATATCGTTCTCGATAGGAGCTAAAAATCCATAGTAGTCTGTATTCGTTCCCTTCCACATATTCGGGACCCTGATTACCGTATTGCAAGATCCTATCTGCTTGACTTCCCTCGTGATGTTACCCAGGTACTTCAGAATATCGACCTTGAAGGGAACAGTAACGGAGAAGCCTCTCATCTTAAGGTACTCTGCAAGAAGTAGAAATGATTTAATCGATTCGGCAGGGAACGGACAGTAGACAGCGTTGTAGTTGATTCTATGAAAGCCGGGGTTATGTATCTGAGGCGAGAGTGAATGCATGACAGGATTACCGACAATACCGTATATACCCGTCCTGTCGTTGACACAGTCTGCCTTATAGAGCTCCTTGAGCTCACGGACGCTAATCATGCCGGGCGCTATCTCATTGTTCTTCACGGATGAGCCAAATGTCAGGATGGATCCCATCTTCTTATAGAGTATTCTTGTACAGACACCCCACTCCCCCATTCCGATAACAATCTTCTCTGTATCCTTAAGCTCTTCATTTATCCTGAAGAGGGTCACTACATCAAGAATGGAATGAGGAGTTACGGCAATCTTTGCTATATCACCGCGCTTCGAGAGTGCATTGATGTGCGAGAATATATCTTCCGGGACGCCTTCAAAGTCATGGTATGAACGGATTATTCTGACACCCTTTTCTTTTGCGGCATTTTCAACATCGTTTTTCTTTACATCGTCCTCGATGTCGACATATGCGAAATTCCCTTCATTCAACAGAGATATGAGAAGAGTTCTGCGGCTACGTTCCGTCATCGTGCACTTTCCGCCATCCTGAACTCTGCGACAAGTAAGGATTACTGGAGTATCAACAAGGGATGGAAAAGAAGATGCTTTCTTCTGTTCATCAGGTGTTAAGAGGTCAAGCCTCAATTCGACAATATCTATAAAGGGACGGTTATCTCTGAATTCCTTCAGATTTTCAGATATCGTAGGTCCTGACAAAGTAAGGCAAATCACATCCAGCTCCTAGATAGAATTTTAATTCAATCAAGGATGAGGTTCAACTACATTTTCCCATCCCGCTTTAAAGAAAGGCTTTTAAAAAGAAAAGCAAAACAGTAAACTTCGAGGGGAGAAAAAAATTGAAGAACCTGCAGTTAGAAGAACTATCCCTCTCATTCGGTGATAGGGAAATACTCAAAAACATCAAGTTCAACATGAACGAAAAGACCCGCGCATGCCTATGCGGAGCTAACGGGAGCGGAAAGACAACGCTACTCAAGGCTTTGACAGGGCTTATTACGCCCGACAGCATATCGCTCTCGATTACTAAAAACTGTAGATTCTCCTATCTCCAGCAGTCTGATGTAATACTTGGTAATAAAACAATATATTCAATTGCCGAGGAAGGATATTCACGCTTTCTTCCTCTATTGGATGAACTCGAAGAGAAAGGAAAGGAAGCCGAGAAAGGCGGGAAGGCGGCAGTTGGGGCAGCAGAGAGAATAAGCGAAATACACGACTATCTCTTAGAAAGCGGATACTATGACAGAAAGGCAAGAATAGAGACAATCCTCCTCGGACTAGGTTTTACGGAAAAAGACTTTACACGCACATCAAACGAATTCTCCGGCGGCTATCAGATGAGGGTGGCCCTCGCGAGAATTCTTGTCGAAAACCCGGATTTCTTATTTCTTGACGAGCCTACAAACTATCTCGATATCGAGGCATTAACGTGGCTAGAGGGCTATTTGAAAGGATTTCCCGGCGGCCTCATGATTGTCTCCCATGACCAGGAATTTCTCGATAATCTCGTGAGCGAAGTCTATGAGCTTTTCAACGGGACTCTTACTCGCTACAGCGGTAACTATACAAAATACCTTGAAACAAGAGAGATGGAAATTGAAGCGCTGAAGAAGAAGGCGGAGAGGCAGAAAGAGGAGATTGAGCACACTGAGGCATTTATCGAGCGCTTCAGATATAAGGCGACAAAGGCAAAGCAGGTGCAGTCGAGGATCAAAGCACTCGAGAAAATCGACATAATCGAGATACCGGGACACCTCAAGAAACTCCACTTCTCCTTCCCCCCTTCTCCTCATTCGCCCAATGAAGTCGTGAAGGTGAATAACCTCTCGAAAAGCTACGGCGACAACCATATCTATACCGACTTTTCATTTCTTGTCAAAAAAGGCGAAAGACTTGCTATTACTGGTCGTAACGGAAAGGGAAAGTCTACACTGTTGAGGATAATCGCATCTGTTGACAAAGATTACACGGGCTCTGTTGAATACGGTAATGGTGTTGTTGAAGGTTATTTTGCACAAGATACGGAGAATACTCTCACTGACGAGAACAATCTCATCGAAGAGCTCAAAACTGTTGCCACAACATCCGATGAGCCGAGACTGCGAAATCTACTTGGAAGCTTCTTATTCTCCGACGACGATGTTTTCAAGAAGGTTAAGGTATTATCGGGAGGAGAGAAAAGCAGACTTGCGCTCTTGAAGATTCTTATCCACCCTTCAAACCTTCTTCTTCTCGATGAACCTACCAACCATTTAGATATCAACACAAAAGATATGCTCCTCGAGGCAATACAGAAATATGAAGGGACTGTCATCTTTGTCTCCCACGACAAACACTTCATCAAGAACCTTGCGACTAGGATTTTATATATATCTGACGAGGGCCCAATATTCTTCGACGGCGACTGGGACTACTTCGAGCGTAAACTTGAAGAGAAGGAAGCCCAGTGGAAGATAACGAGGGAGAAGAAAAAAGAAAAGGAAACAGCTCAAGTTAGTCTCCCCTCCTCCTACGAAGAGAACAAAAAGAGAAAGAATAAGATAAACTCCCTTTCAAGGGAGATAGACTCGCTTTTGAAAAAGATTGAGGAAAAAGAAAATGAAATAAAAAAACTTGAAGAGGAGTCGGGAAAAGTTGAAGTCTATTCAAGTGCAATAAAAATAAAGGCAGTTCTCGAAGAGAAGAGATTAAGGGAAGAGGAGAAAGAAAAACTCGAAGAAGAGTGGCTCGAGAAAGAAGAAGAGAAGGAAGCGCTCGAAAATGAATAAAATACTTGAACCAACCCCCGAAATGCTCGAGCTTGGGAAAATTGCCCCATCCATAGTCCTTGCCTCATCCTCTCCAAACAGGAAAAAGCTTCTTGAAGACTCGAATATAAATGTAAATGTATTCAAGCCCTCTGTGGATGAGGATAAAACAGCGTCAAGCACATCAAAGCTTGTTGCACTCAACGCGGAGAAGAAGCTCAAAGAGTATCTTTCGTCCCCTTCATTCGACAACTCAGCCGTTGCAATTTCTGCAGATACCCTTGTCGAAGTAAATAACGAGATACTGGGTAAACCAGAAGATGAGGATGACGCCTTGAGGATGCTTCATTCCCTCAGTGGCAGAGAGCAGATAGTCTACACGGGCTCAGCACTCTATAATCCCCTCTCATCCTCAGTTAAAGTTTTTACAGATAAAGCCAGTGTGCTCTTCAAAGAACTGAGCGACGAAGAAATTGAGGAGTATATCCTCACAGGCGAATGGAAGGGAGCAGCGGGTGCATACAGGCTCCAGAAGACAGGATATAAACTTGTCGAGAGAATTGAAGGCGATTGGGCGACTGTCGTTGGCCTTCCGATTGATAGGATTATCGAAATTCTCTCAACCGACTAACTCGTCATAGTGCTCGAGGCCGAGCTCAAGGATTTTTGTTATATGATCGTCTGAAAGCCTATAGAGGATGTTTCTTCCGTCCTTACGGAATCTTACAAGTCTTGAGGCACGCAGTAGCTTGAGCTGCTGGGAGCATGCACTCTGGCTTATCGAGAGGCTTTCGCTTATTCTGCCGACACCGCTTTCCTCATGCTGCGAGAGGTAGAACAGAATCCTCAGTCTCGTCGGGTCTCCGAAAACCTTGAAAAAGTCGGCCATGTCGACAATTTCCTCTTCACTTATTCTGATTTCATCCATTTGAACCTCTTCTTTATATTTTATATAATAACTGAATAATCAGGTTTGATGAAGCTGTTATTCGGGAGATGACTATGACAATAGACAAAAACAAAGCTCACCTTACGCTCCTGGACGGTAAGGAGCTGGATCTTGATATAATCAAGGACAATATGGACGGCTACTCCATAGATATTTCAAAACTCAGGAAGGAAACGGGCTACATAACATACGACCCCGGCTTCATGAATACCGGCTCGTGCATGTCAAGTATATGTTATGTCGACGGTGAAAAGGGAATTCTCAGATACCGCGGCTACCCTATCGAGGAACTTGTCGAAAAATGCGACTTCATCGAAGTTGCCTTCCTTATGGTAAAGGGCTATCTGCCGACACTGGACGAAAGACAGCGCTACATGGAACTTTTGAACAGGCACTCCCTTCTGCACGTAAATATGAAGGAATTCTTACGCGCCTATCCCCATGATGCACACCCGATGAGCATTCTTGTCGCCATGATTGCTTCTCTTTCGGCATTTTATCCTGAACTCGAGGAGAGAGACCCTGAGGAGAACATAGACCTCACAGTCACAAGATTACTCTCGAAAATGAGAACGATTGCCGCCTACACATACAGGCAGATGGAGGGAACGGAATTCTTGGAGCCAAAATATGAATACTCATATTGCGAGAACTTCCTCAACATGATGTTTCATACCTCGGTCAATAACTACACTCCGAATCCTGTGCACGTCAAAGCGCTTAATCAGCTTTTGATTATACACGCCGACCATGAGCAGAACTGCTCGACAACGGCAGTACGTCTTGTCGGCTCAAGTGAAGCCAATCTCTATGCTTCCGTTGCTGCAGGTTGTTGCGCGCTCTGGGGCCCGAGGCACGGTGGCGCAAACATGGCCGTCATGAACATGCTCAACAAAATCAAGAACGACAATCTCTCGATTGACGAAGTAATAAGAAAGGCGAAGGACAAGGATGATCCGTTCCGCCTCTCAGGCTTCGGCCACAGGGTCTACAAAACATTCGACCCGAGGGCAAAGATAGCAAAGAAAATATGCCTTGAAGTCATGCAATCGACACATAAGCACGATTCACTACTCGACATTGCGATGGAATTGGAAGACAGGGCGACACACGACGACTACTTTGTCTCGAGGCACCTCTATCCGAATGTTGACTTCTATACGGGAATCACATTCCGCATGCTCGGCATTCCGGCAAATCTCTATACAGTAATGTTTGCTATGGGACGACTACCGGGCTGGATTGCACATTACCTTGAGTGGAAACATGACGATTACATGAAAATTGGACGCCCCAGACAGGTATATACAGGTATTTCAGAGCGTGAGGTAATCCCAATTGAAAAGCGTTAGTGCCGTAGTCTTCGACTTCAATGGTACCCTCTTCTTCGATTACAAGGAAAACAAGGATGCATGGAATGAGATATCAATGCGCTACAGGGGCCGAGTATTTGAAGATGATGAGTATGACTCGATGATGGGTATGACCGACACAATGTGCGTAAAGAGAATCGTCGGGAATGTAGGAGAGGATGAGATAAAGGGAATATCTGACGAGAAGGAGGATATATACTTCTCGCTAAGCCTTGAGAGAGGACTAGAAATCGAGAAGGATGCTCTGTCATTTATAGAAAGGCTTAAAAGAGACAACATCAAGGTTTTAATTGCATCCTCCGCTCCTAAAAAGAATATGGAGTGGTATAAGAAAAACCTGAATCTCCTCGACTACTTCTCCCCCTCCTTTATAATTGCCGGACGCGATGACCTGCCGAGTAAACCCGAGAGCGACATATTCCGCCTTGCATTAAAGACTGCGTCTGTTGATGGCAGCAACGCCATATGCTTTGAGGACTCCCCAAACGGCCTCATTGCTGCAATCAACACACCTTTCAGAAAAACCTATTGCATATCGTCACCGGGCTTTGATGACAAAGTGCAGAAAACTCTTGCTCCGGTTATAACATGGGGCTATACACTTGACCACTATGAGGAAGTAATAACAATTGCAGATTAGAAAAGCCCAAATTGAAGATATTCCCTCCATCCTCGATATCTACTCGATAGCTAAGAGCTATATGCGTGAGCACGGTAATCCCAATCAATGGTCAGCATCTTATCCATCAGAAAGGGAGATATCATCAGACATTGAAAGAAGTATGCTCTACGTTGTAGTAGATGATAATAAACCATGCGCCGTCTTTGTTTTTACACTCAATGAAGAGACGGCATATAGAAAGATAGACGGAGAATGGTCATATAACGAATACTACGGGACTGTCCATAGAATTGCGTCAAACGGGGAAAGAAAGGGAATATTGCAATTCGTCATCGACTACGCCCTGCATTTTGTTCCCTACATAAGAATCGACACCCACCGTGACAACAAAACAATGCGCCACGCCCTACTCTCCTATGGCTTTAAAGAGTGCGGAACCGTCTACTACGAGAGAAATGGAGAAAAAACAGAGCGTATTGCATTCGACTACAAAAAAGAGAGCTGACTAAAGCCTGGCGTCCCTTGTCACTTTGACATCGAGTTTACCCGAGAGGATATCTTCATAGTCCTTTAGATTTTTCTCGAGTAGGGTCGGAATCGGAAGGGAGTACGGGCACTTTTTCATGCACTGTCCGCACTTCACGCATTCCTTGATTTTCCTCATCATCTCCTGACCTTCCTTACCTAGCTGACTCTCTGACGGCGAGCGCCTTATAAGCTGGATCATACGGGCACATTGGTTGATTTGTATTCCCTTCGGGCACGGAAGGCAATAACCGCATCCTCTGCAGAACTCCCCGCTGAGCTCCTTACGGTCCTTCTCAATCTCCTCTTTCATTTCATCGGTAAGAGTAACACCTTGACTATTGTAGGAGAGCCACTCGTCAAGTTCCTTCTCCCTCTGTACTCCCCAAATAGGAAGGACATTGTCAAACTGGGCCATGAAGCCGTAGCAGAGTCTGCTATTTGTCAAAAGGCCTCCACTGAGTCCCTTCATTGCAATGAACCCGATATCTTTTTCCTTGCACTTTTTTACAAGTTCCTTCTCCTTTTCTCCGGAGATATATGAGAAAGGAAATTGAAGTGTTTCATAGAGCCCGCTCTCTATAGCTTCTGTGGCAACATCAAGGCGGTGGTTGGTTATACCGATATGTCTTATCTTCCCTTCCTTCTTCGCCTGAAGTAGGTATGAATAGATATCATCGCTTTCCTTCGGGCAGAATGACGGGTTATGGAATTGGTATATGTCTATATAGTCGGTCTTGAGGGTCCTGAGGGATGTTTCAAGGTCCTCCTTTACTTTATCGAGCGTAGTCGATGCTGTCTTCGTCGCAACATAAACCTTGTCTCTTATTCCTTCAAGAGCAATTGAAAGCTTATGTTCACTGTCGGAATAAGCCCTTGCCGTGTCGAAGAATGTAATTCCTCCCTCATATGCCTTTCTTACAAGATATACTGCATCTTCTGTTCTGAGGCGCTGAATGGGAAGAGCACCAAAGCCATTCTTACATACCGTGATTCCTGTTTTACCGAGTGTTACTTTGTCCATAGGTAAATCATATTCCCTTATTGGGATATTTTCTATAAAATTCAGCCGTATGTCTAATTCAAAAAGGAAATATATAGGAACAAAAGCATTCTATGCCTCGACGCTTGCTATCGCCCTCCCGATAATGATACAGAACGGTTTTACAAACTTCGTATCTCTACTCGACAACATTATGGTCGGAAGAATAGGAACGGAAGAGATGAGTGGCGTCAGTATCGCAAACCAACTCATGTTCGTCTTCAATCTTGTTATATTCGGCGTTGTCTCTGGAGGTGGAATCTACGGGGCACAGTACTTTGGGAAAAAGGACAGCGAAGGTATAAAGATAACGATACGCTTCAAGCTCATCATAGGCTTTGTAGCGACTCTTCTTGCTTCTCTTGTACTTATCTTTTTCGGTAGAGACCTTGTCTCTTTATTTCTCAAGGGTAATGAAGACGGCGGAGACAAACTCCTCACCCTAGAGTCAGGATATAACTACACCCTCACTATGATTCCCGGCCTCATTGCATTCGCGCTCAGCCAGGTCTATGCCTCAACGCTTAGAGAAAGCGGAGAGACGGTTCTTCCGATGAGGGCTGGGCTATGTGCAATCGCGGTAAATCTATTCTTCAACTACCTTTTGATTTATGGTAAGTTCGGCTTCCCCGAGCTCGGAGTAGTAGGAGCTGCAATCGCCACAGTACTCAGCAGGTATGTTGAGGCTTTCATTATAGTTTTCGTATCACACAGGAAGAAGGATAAGTATCCGTTCTTCACGGGGCTTTATCAGAAAATCATAATCCCGAAGAAAAACTTCAAGGCAATCTTATTTGCAGCTTTCCCGCTTATCATAAACGAGACAATGTGGTCAATCGGAATGACATTCCTTTCACAGTCCTACTCAATGCGTGGCCTCAATGCAATTGCGGGATACAATATCTCAAGCGTACTACTCAACATCTTCAACGTCACATTCATGGCAGTCGGGTCGGCTATATCAATTATAATCGGACAGCTCCTGGGTGCAGGTAAGATTGAGGAGGCAGTAGACAATGACCGTAAGCTCATTGTCTTCTCCGTAATGGTGGGAACGCTCGCTGCTCTTGTGATGTCTAGCCTCTCAACGGTTTTCCCCCTACTCTACAACACCAACGTAAATGCGCGTCAAATTGCAACTGAGCTCATCCTTGCAGAAGCCGTATGTATGCCTCTCTTTGCACTCAAGAATGCAACGTATTTCACGCTCCGCTCCGGAGGACGAGTATGGATTACCCTTCTCTTCGACTCAGCCTTCCTCTGGGCATTTGGCATTCCCGTCGCGTACTTCGTCTCAAGGTACACGACTCTCTCCGTCACGTGGATATACTTAGCAGTACAGGCAACAGATATCATAAAGTGCGTTATCGGAATAATTCTTGTTAGAAAACGCATCTGGGTAAACAACATCGTATAATCTCGAGACACTCCTTAACACCAAGTAAAGAGCACCCCGTTTCCGAGGTGCTCGATTTGAATCAACTTTATTATAGATGTGAGAAGTCGATAAGACGGTTAATAATGTCGCAATTAAGCTCGATGCCACTGCATATTGCACTTGTAAATGTGGGATACTTCTTACCTGAAACCGTATATAATATTGTTGTTATCGGCTTATATGTTGTCTCATCTAATGTCAGGGAAACCACTTCAATCTCTGAGGTGGTATTCTTTGTATCATCTGTGGTCGATTTGTATTTCATCTCACCGTTCAGATTCACACTATACGATTTACTATTCTTCTTACATGAGATTTTTACATCTTTTGCATTGAGAACATATGTATTATCCTTTTCAGTAATTTCAACTGTTCCTGAAGCTTTTACTTCGGTCAAAGTTGCGTCTTCCCACTTTTCGTCATATTTACAACCTAGCAACATCAGAATTACTCCATTTATTTTTTTTACCTCTTCAGTCTTATCTGATTTATCAGTAAAATCACATTTTTTAAGGTCATAGGAGCCTTTGTAATTCTGAACTAGATTAAAATAACCCATAGCTGTTTCAAATGTCTCAACAAAATCTGCTGTTGCTGT
>CAVJEL010000007.1:0-37967 GCA_963648635.1 Ruminococcus intestinalis | reverse complement strand
TATGTCCAATAAGATGTTCAGAATAGGGGAGATATCTTCGCTCTCAGGCTTGACGCCACGTACCATACGCTATTACATGGAGCTCGGACTTCTTCCAGATAGAAGAGGAGAGGGAGGACAGCGCTCCTTTACAGATACGGACCTTGTATATCTTAAGAGAATCAAGGAGCTTAAGGCGCTTGGGTTTACACTGGAAGAGATAGAGGCGATTATAAGGCTGAAGGAAGAGGATGAAACGGGCTCGAAGAGACGAAGTGAGCTCCTGAGGCAATACCGCAGTAAGCTCAGTGAAGATATTATCCGTATCAACGCACTCAAGGCACATGTTGACGAGCTCGAGTGGCACATTAAGCAGCTTGAAGAGACTGCGGGTGGGGGCTTTAAGGACTGCCCCGGAAAGAGCTGCATAACGTGCTCGTTCAGGGACAAGTGTATCTTCTTTGCTAAATAAAAAGACGGCCGTTTCTGACCGTCCTGTGTTATCTGAGCTTCTTCAGCTGTTTGCGGGCTATCTTGACTTCCTTATCTAGTTCGTCGAGAGCCTCGTCGAGTACCTGGCTGATGTAGTCGCCGGCTGCAATTGCTGCTTTTACTGCGTTTGCTGCAATGATGATTGCATTCTCGACATCTTCTCCCATTCCGAGCACCTTCAAGTCTCCGTTTCCTTCCTCATCCATAAGGATTAAGTCTGGAATTCCGTTGCCGTCTGTGTCGCTGATGTAGAGATTGAATTCTCCGTCGCCTGTGAGGTCAACAGCAAGTGTGTCGATATCACCATTACCTGTTGTGTCCATGATTGCAACGTCGGGCTGTTTGTCGCCGTCGATGTCAATCAAGATTTCGTTTCTTCCGCCGCGGACAAGAGTCTTGTGCCAGTCCCTGTCTAGCTTCATCTTCAATTTAAGCTTTCTTAACGTTCCCATTTCTACCTCGCTGTAGGAAAAGTCCTACTAATAAGTTTACTTTGTTTCTTCGGGTAAATACATGAACAATATTTTGTTACTTTGTTCAATTTTAATGGTAAAGGAAAGGCCGGTTTCCCGGCCATATGGTTACTTCTCAGCTTTTTTGATTGGAATAATCAAGTTGAGTATGATTCCTACAAGAGTTGCAAGTGCAACAGAGCCCAGTGAGAATTCGAGCTCCGGACCTACATTAAATTTCAAGAGTCCTCCGCCTATTCCTATGACAAGGATTATTGATGATATCGTAAGGTTCCTCTTGTCCTGATAATCAACACCGGACTCGACAAGTGTTCTCAGGCCAGAGGAAGCGATGACTCCGAATAGAAGCATCGATATTCCCCCAAGAACAGGATTCGGGATAGTCTGGATGAGAGCGCCGAATTTCGGGAAGAGAGAAAGCAAGACTGCAATTACCGCGGCTCCTCCTGTGACCCATACGCTGTACACTCCCGTTATTGCGAGTACTCCGACATTTTCGCCGTATGTTGTGTTTGGTGGGCCTCCCCATAGGGATGCCCAGCTTGTTGCAATTCCGTCGCCGAGGAGGGTTCTCTTGAGGCCGGGGTTTTCATAGAAGTCCTGGCCCACTACTCGTGATATACAGAGCGTATCTCCAAGGTGCTCGCAGATTGTGGCGAACGAGACGATTATAAAGGTCAGTACAGCAACAAGGTTGAACTTCGGAAGTGCGAATGTTGGGAAGCCAAACCATGCTGCATCAGAGACTATCGAAAAGTCTATGATGGCATAGCTTGGGAAGAAGAGACCCATGACAAGCGTGAAGATATAACCTGCAGCAAGACCGAAGAGAATTGGTATTACCGATAAGAAGCCTTTGAAGAATACATTTGCAACTACTGTGACAGCAAGGGTCACAAGTGCAATAGATAGATATACAAGGCTGTAAGTCGAGGTGTCGCTAGTATTGGTGTACATTGCCATATTCATTGCCGTAGGGGCAAGATTAAGGCCGATTACTATGATTACCGAGCCTATGACGACAGGGGGAAGAGCACGGTGAATCCAGCCTGAACCCGCCTTCGAGATTATGAAGGCTACAAGTGCATACATCAAACCTGAGGCAAATGCTCCTCCCATTGCATACGGCCAGCCGTATTGACTAGATATCGTAATGAGCGGGGTGATGAATGCAAATGATGATCCAATGAATGCGGGAACCATCGCTTTTGTGAAAAGGATGTAGATCAGCGTTCCCGTACCTGCCGTAAAGAGTGCAGTTGTTGGGTCGAGTCCTACGAGGACCGGGACGAGAATAGTTGCTCCGAACATGGCAAAGACATGTTGAATCGATAGGGGCAGCCATTCTTTAAAGGGCGGCCTATCGGACGGACCGTAGTGCGGTGTGTTATTTTCCATTGTTATCTCCTTTGCCCATGATAAGGGAAAAGGAGATAGTTATTGAAGGCCGGGAAGGTATATTTCCCTTATTTTTCAATTCTGACTGCGGTAGGTCGCGAGTGCGCTTCTGACTGTTCCTGCCATCTCGGAGACAGCGCTATCTATATCCTTACCGTTTATGACATCGCTCACATTCTTCTGGAACGAGTAGTAGATGGTGTAGGCTGAAGGAAGCCATACGTTGACCATATTCTCAGAGGAGGAGAGGACGTAGTCGGGAGCGGTGGTATATATCGGATTATTCTCTAGGAAGGAAGAATAATCAGGGTTTGTGTATGTTTCTTTGTTTACGGGGATGTATCCTGTCTTTTCGCTCCACTCTGCCTGTACTTCTGGTGATATTAGGTACTCAAGTACAAGTTTTACTTCGCTTGATGACGTAAAGCAGAAAAGCGCTCCTCCCGATACTATTGCGCCACCCGTGGCATTTTCATCAACTACAGGAACCGGTGCTACTCCGACTTCAAACGAGGTGCCGACTGCATTTAGAATGTATGTAAGATTTGAGGATGAAGCGAGCATGCTGAGAGTGCGTCCTGCTACAAAGTCATCCGAGACAGAGGAGGTGACAGCGCTACAATATCCAGTGTCGAAGAGTGCTTTCCACTTTTCAAGAAAGGCCTTGTAAGTTCCGTCTGTTTCAAAGAGCACCTCATCCGGTGTTCCTTCGTGCCCATTCTTCTTATCGACCATATATGTGCCACCATTTTGTGCACAGATGAAGTAGCTCAGTTCATAAGTTGCCGGAACACCTTCAAAGAATGCGGGGGATAGATTTCCGTTTTTATCCTTCTCTCCAAGTATTACTGCGGAAGATATCATATCATCAATGGTCTTCGGCGCCTCGATTCCTTTCTCGTCGAATGCTGTTTTGTTGTAATAGTAGAGTAGTGCGGATGCATTGAAGGGGAGTGCTATAGTCCCGCGCATGGACGTAAAGTTGTTCTTTGCGGAGGGAAGGAGGGATGATGTGTCGACCCCCAGTTCTTCCATTGTGACTATGCTCTCAAGATTATTCATATCGACAGCGGCTGTTGCATCCATCATGGCTATGTCGGGGAGGGTTGATGTGAGCTCGGCAGCATTGACCTTTGTCAAAACATCGTTGGCTTTTCCCTGGTAGACAGCATCAACTACGATGTTGTTCTCCTTTCCTATTGTATTATTGAAGTCATCGATTATCTCCTCGAAGACGCCCAGTGCACTACCTTGGCTCGAGTGCCATAGTGTGATATGTGTCACATCCTCTTCCTTTGCCCCCATGGCAAAAACAAACGATAGTGATACCAGCAGTGTTATGATAGTGAGAATTTTTTTCATTGTTATCTCCTTATTTCCTGATTAATGTCTCTTCTATTCTGTTCTTGGTAAGAGCAAGAATGATGATGAACGGAAGTGTAATCAACGCCGTCGTTGCTGCGAGCGCCCCTTTTTCTCCGCTTTCTGCGAATCCCAGCATCTCCAGGGCAATCTGGATTGTCCTCATCTTTGTTTTGTTTGTCACAAGGAGAGGCCAGAGATAGCTGTTGAAGGATGTGATGAGAGTTTGTATGAAAACCGTTAGAACTACAGATTCAGATATCGGAATGAGGATGGAGACCATGTATCTGATATCTCCCGCGCCGTCAATCAATGCCGCTTCATAGCTCTCCCTTCCGAGTGCTTTGAAGTATCCCATTAAGAGGAGCATCTGCGATGCACTGAAAAGAGAGGGTATTATGATTCCGAGGTATGTATCGAGTAACCCTAGGGACGCCACTGTCCTGTAGTTCTGGTAGAGTATTGCATCCGAGGGGATGAATATTGTCAAAACAAGAAGGGAGAAGACGACATTCTTTCCCTTGAATTTTAGGTGCGTGAAGGTAAATGCTGCAAGGATTGTTATTATAACCCTTATAAGTGCCGTAAGGACACTTGTCGATATCGAATTCATCATGTAGAGAAGGATATGTCGTGCGCCTAAAGCCTTTTGATAGTTCGACCATATAAGGCGTGACGGAAAAAGCCTGGTGTTGTTGAAATCGCCGCGTGAAAAGAGCGAGGAGGAGAAGATGTAGAATATGGGAAAGATTACAACAAGTGACAGCGCTACAAGTAGCACGAGCCTTATGATTTTCCTTACTTTGTCCTTAGTCCTCATTCTTCAGCCTCCTATGGTAGAAGACCATGAAGATGATGACAGCGTAGATTATAAGGGACGAAAGTGTGTTCTGTACTGCCCTGTTACCGCTTCTGAAGGCTTCGGTATAGTAATAGAACATCACTGTCTCCGTACTTCTATATGGGCCTCCCTGTGTGAGGATAATCACCGGTGCAGATATCAAAAGAGCATCTTTTAGAGCAAGGAAGATAGTGACAAGTACGGTGTGTTTCACCTGAGGAAGTTCTATTGAGAAGAAAAGTCTTTCCCCTCCCGCCCCGTCTATGCGTGCAGCCTCGATTATGCTTTTGTCTATCGATCTGAAAGAACAGAGAAGGAGTATATAGTCGAGCCCGAAATCCAGTGAGATACCGAGAAGTACAAGCGTGAACATAGCTCCCGTCGGAGTTGTTATTCCCCCGAAGGAAGTTCCAAGTATTGAATTTATAACGCTGTTTGTACCCCTGAAAATCTCCTTGAATGTGACACTGTAGGCGGCAAGAGATACGGCAAGTGGCATGAAGAAGACAAACTCGGGAATAAATGAGAACTTGCTCTTCCTTCTTGTAAGTGATGCTGCAAGAAGCGTGAAGAATGTGTTGAGAGGCACGAATAAAGCAACAAAGACTAGCGTGTTTTTAAGTGCATTTATAAATGAACTATCCGAGAACATAATCTTGTAGTTATTAAAGAAAGCAAAGCCGTTGATTTTTCCCTGATTACCGATTGTGAGAAAAGATTCCATAAGTGCCGAAAGCGATGGAATTATGTAGAAAACAAGACTCAAGAGCAGAGCTGGGAGTAGGAATAGGTATGCTTTGGCCGTTTCTTTTCTCATAACGGGGAAAATATAGGAAAAATAAAAGGGTATGTCAATAGTAATTTTAAATAACTATTTATATTATAAATAAATATAACGTAATAAAACTTAACGTAAACTTTATTTGTGTTAAGTTTGTTATGGCCTTAATGCTGTTATGGGAATGACATATACCCCGTCTGGCCTTTGATAGGCAGCATTCGAGAGGCCGCATATCACAATCAGGAAAGACGGAGATATTCCACCGTTTTCCTTTATACTATCGCTTATCTTGATAAGGTTTGATGCTGCTTTATCTATTTGATTGGCCCCCAGCTTTATTTCAACGGCACACCATCTGCCGTCCTTCAATTCAATCACCGCATCAAGTTCTTTGTTGTCATAATCCTGATAATGAAATAATGACGCATCAAGAACTTCGGCATAAATCTTCAAATCCCTTTCAACCAGCGCTTCGAACATGAAGCCGAATGTCTCGAGGTCTCCTATGAGCATATCTGGAGTCAGTTTTAAGAGGGCACATGCCAGAGATGGATCCGAGAAATGTCTTTTCTCTGCCTGCTTAACTCGTATTCGTGATCTGATATTCGTGGAGAACGGGGGCTGGTTATCCAGAAGGAAAAGCCGCGAAAATACACCGAGATACGTGGTTATCGTATCTTCATCAATCTTTTCACCTTCGTTTTCCTTTATATCATTAAGAAGTTTCTTCTTTGTTGCAGTTGTGCTTTCATTCCTTGCAAGGGATCTCAGAAGCAGCTCCATCTTTGAAATGTCGTAGTGAATGCCGTCAAGTCTTTGAGAGTCGTCATGGATTATCGCATCGAGGTATGCTTTGGGGAGGATTGAAATATTCTCGAGTTCTACATTGAGATTCCCGGGCCATCCGCCTCTTACGATGTATGACGCTAAATCTTTCAGCTTGACTTCTCCTGTAACAGCATTTTTGAAAGAACCATTGAAAATGTCGGAAAGGGAAACACTGCCGCTTGATAGTCCAGCTTCATAGAGCGACATGGTTCTCATCCTCAGCCTCCCGATTCTCCCGGCTCCGCTATGAAGGATACCCTTTCTTTGAGGTGTGGATGAGCCTGTCAGGATGAAAAGCCCTTTCTTATTTTGTTTATCAACTTCATATCTGACAGCATCCCAGATTGAAGGGACTTCCTGCCATTCGTCGATAAGCCTGGGAGAAGTGCCCTCAAGGACAGTTTCTACGGAAAGCTCGGCAAGAGAACGGTTTTGGAAATTGTTCTTTGGGTCCCCAATAAGGAATTCACTCTTTGAATGAAATGATGAAGTCCAGGTCTTCCCGCACCACTTTGGACCTTCAATACATATTGCTCCGAATATATTGAGGTATTTTTCAACAGTTGCATCTACAAGCCTTGGCTTATACTCTTCAGAATTGGAAATCTTCTCCATGCTGGGTCTCCTTATGTAGAGAATGTAACCTATTCGGTGAAATTCCGCAATTCTATTCGGTGAGATTCTAGATTTTCATTCGGTGAAATTCGGAACTTTTGTTCGGTGAGATTTGGAAAGTTGTTTTTGTTGTATGGTTTTTCATTTTGGTATAAGATTTCCATAGATAATTCGGGAGGATAAGAATGAAACCCACACTAGTTGTAATGGCCGCAGGAATGGGCTCAAGATATGGCGGAGTCAAGCAGATTGATGCTGTCGGAATGCATGGTGAAACACTTCTGGACTTTGGAGTGTATGATGCATTTCATCAAGGATATGGAAAGGTAGTTTTCATTATCAGAAAAGATATCGAGAAGGACTTCAGAGAGCGTCTTTTCGATAGGATTGCAAGAAACATGGATGCGGAGTATGTATTCCAGACTCTAGATAGTCTCCTTACTCCTGAAGAGGTAAAGCTCAGCGCGGGGCGTGCAAAGCCGTGGGGGACGATTCATGCTGTACTATGCGCCGAGAAGGCAGTCAAAACTCCGTTCACTGTTGTCAATGCCGATGACTACTATGGTCGCAGTGCTTATATAACGATGGGTGAGTACCTCAAAGGCCTCAACAATGATGATACTACCCACGCAATGGTCGGCTTCGAGCTCGATAATACTATGAGCCCCTCAGGCTCTGTCACAAGGGCTATATGTAACAGTAAGGACGGATTATTAACGTCCCTTAAGGAAACATTCAAGATTTTCTGGAGAGACGGCAAGGTTATATCTGAATTACCTGACGGAGAAGAGGAACTCACCGGCAAGGAACTTGTAAGTATGAATTTCTTCGGTTTTACACCGCGTGCATTCGAGAGCTTCAATACCTATTGGGAGGAGTTCAAGGCTTCAAACATCAAGGAGATGAAGGCGGAATGCTTACTTCCGAGTGGAGTTGCCGAGATGATTGAGAAGAAAGAAGGAAGTGTCAGGGTCCTCTCTTCAAGCGATAAATGGTTCGGTATGACATACCCTGAAGATAAACCAACAGTAATGGCTGCCCTCAGAAAGAAGATTGAGGAAGGTTATTATCCTGATAAGCTTTGGGAAAAGTAATAGGCTGGGCTCTCTTCGGAGGGCCTTTTCACTGCTGCGTGACGTCCCCGTTCTTTAAGAGTACATCAAGTGGTGTGTAACCTTCCCCGAGAACATGATAGGTGTCCTGAACGACGAGAAAGGCATTGGGGTCCACCTCCTGCACACATCTTGTAAGTCGCGTGAGGTCCTTCTTGGGGATGGTCGTCATCAGCATGTCCTTGTCCTCTTTTGAGAAGAGTCCCTTTGCATTGATGATTGTTCCGCTTCTATTAAGGTCGTTGAGAATGAACTCTCCAATTTCATCAATCTTTGGGGAGATTATAAAGACATTCTTTGCGTAGTTTGTTCCGAAGGGGACGACGACCTTGTCGATAATAAGTGAAATCATCATCGAGACGATGAATGAATATAGTGCGTTCTCGATTCCGAAACTGAATGCCGACACAAAGATGATTATCCCATCAACAATAAAAAGTGAGTTTCCGAGGTCAAGGGGAGTATAACGGGCTATTATCTGGGCGATGATGTCAGTTCCGCCCGTGTTAGAGCCGGCCCTCATCACGAGTCCCATCCCAAAGCCGTTTGTTATTCCTGTAAAGAGGGTGCATAGCCAGAGAGATGTCTCCTTTGAGTAGTCTATAAGGCCGTTTGGGAGGAGAATGTTGAATAGGGAAGTAAAGAGGGAGAGTAGCACTGTCCCCATCAGCGTCTTTACGCCGTATTCTTTTCCGAATAACAGAAGGCCGGCAAAATAAATGGGAAGCGAGAGGCAGAGCATTATGATACCCAAATCCCAGCTCTTTCCCGTACTTTCAAGAACAATGTGGTATATAAGCGTACCCAGGCCCGACACTCCGCCTGGGGCAAGTTTGGCCGGGTTCATGAATGCCGATATGCCGAATGCCGTCAATGCAGTACCGCATACTATGTAGGCATAATCCTGAATATTGTTCTTTATTCTGTTGTTCATCTTGTATCTCTGATTATGAGAGCTTATCTGGTAGCTCCACCTTCCTTTCCTTCAATTCTTTGATGATGTAGTCGCTGTCGTCTGAAACTATGAGGAGGTCTTTGACAGACTGGGCCACAAAACCTTCCTTGACAGCATTATCGAGAAGGGCAAGGAATGGATCAAAGTATGACTCAACGTTATAGAGTGCAATATTCTTATCCGTGTATCCGAGCTGCCTCCATGTGTAAATCTCACATAACTCCTCAAATGTTCCGATTCCGCCCGGAAGTGCAATGAAGCCGTCTGCTTTCTCATACATGGTCTTCTTTCTCTCATGCATGTCCTTGACGATAATCGTCTCTGTAGACACCGCCCCTGTTGTGACGCTTTTCTTATTCATCGCCTCCGGAAGCACCCCTGTGACAGTGCCACCGCCGTCATAGACAGTGTGTGCAAGTATTCCCATGAGCCCGCGGTTGCCACCGCCGTAAACAAGCGCTGAGTTATGGCGCACAAGGGCCTTTCCGAGCTCGATTGTCTTATCTTTATATATCTCCCGCTTCCCCATCGAGGAACCACAGAAGACAGTTACATTGAAATTTGCTGACATGATTAATTAAATAGCATAAAGAGAAGAAAAGCTCAATAAAACGTTACCAGGATAACAAAAAAGATAAGTTCAATTAAAATAATTGTACTTGCACAATATTTATATTATCCTTTTTAATTGAGATGGTTCTCAGGTTTGTTGATTGTTTAAAATTGGACAGGAGATATAATAAATGAAGAAACTTACTAAAGTTATCTTTATATTGGCGTTGCTTATTACCGTTGTTCTTCCCCTCTCTGCCAGGAAGGCGATGACAGTTACATGGCAGTGGGTTTTATCTGATGCGAAGGTTACAGCTTTTAGGTATCAGATGAATGGCGAGAAAGATGGAAATTGGATTATTGTTGACGGCCGCACCTCGTCATACACTGCATCCGGGCTTGATCCTTATCTTGATTACACACTCTATCTTCAGGCTTCATATGACGGTGTCAACTGGTCTGAAAGTGCCTCGAGCATTGCCTACGCTGTCCTTTCAGTCGATGATGTTCCTCATGTCGAGGAGAGCGTTGTCCTTCCTTACGAAGGGGAATTGACTGTACCGGAAACAAAAGTCGAAGCTCCTATTGAAGAAACAACTCCTATCACAGAGGAAGTAGTTACTGCTACTGAAGAAACAGCTCCTGTTGCAGAGGAAACTGTAGTAGAAGAGACTGTGCCACTTCTTATGAAGACTGTATTCTATGTTTACGGCTACGGAATAAGAAATGAGTGGAGCGACACTTATTTCAAGTCTGAGACAATTGATGACGGCGTTGTCTCCTCTTCCGATATTCTCTCCTTCATCGAATATGAAACTGCGAAGTACCCCGAGCTTCTATCTGATATTGAATATACTCTTTCAGATAACGGCTTTGTCCTGACATTTGAAAAGGGTGCATATGACGGCAGCTGGATTGTCGGACAGTACGGGGCGGACCTTGCTGAGTATATCGAAGGACTATTTGCTCCGGTAGAGGAAGAGACAGCCTCTATCGAGAGCGCTGACTTTACTGTTTACGGTTACACACTCCATAACACGCTTGAGGAAACAACATTTACCAGTGTCCTTGATGATGAGTATAAGGATATTGTCTACAAGGAAGATATCCTCGCTTTCATTGACTATGAAAATGGAAAGTATCCTTTACTTGAGGACTATGTTTCTGTCGCATCTGTTGAAAACGGTACTCTTGTCCTTACTCTTCCTTCTTCTATTGACTTCACGCTCTTTGTCGGCGAGTACAAGAGTGAGATTGAGGAGTTTATCACTTACTATCTCTCTATGCTTTCAAAGAGCGAAGAGAAAGCTGTCGAAGTAGTAGAGGTAGCTCCTGTCGTTGAAGAGACTGTACCAGAAGTTGTTGAGACTCCAGTTGAAGTAGAAAAGGCCGAGGTGAAGATTCCGGGTGCGCCAGGTTCAATCGAAGCCAAACTCCTTGATGGCGAAAGCTCTTCTCTTAAGAGGACGTTTAATATTGGCTTGAATGTCGGCACTGAATGGGGCTTTGTCGACGGCTCTGTCACATGCTTCCCGCGCGCGGCAATCACACTCGAAGGTCAGAATCTTCTCAAAGCTGGCAGGTTTGGATTCGGTATCAGATCAGATATCTCGTCTCTCCTCATACCTTACAGCTGGATTGAGAACGGCTATAAGGCTGATTTGACAAAATTCTTCTCTTCCTCGAAGTGGGGAGTTGATGCAACACTCGATATGAAGTTGATGACTTACTATAATCTCGATAAGGCTACATTCTACCTGGGTGTTGGTGCCGGTTACACAATTGCAAGTGAAGGCTACACTCCAACACATTCACTCCAGAAGCTTTTCAATGATAAGTTCAATTCAGCGGTTGTGCTTACAGGTGTTGTAGGACTTGATTTGAGAATAGGAGGATGTGCTTACTTTACACTTGAAGGCTACTCGAGAGCATTCCTCTTCAACGATGTAAAGAGCGGAACTCTTGGAGTATCAATCGGAATGAACTTCAAGTTCTGATTGCTTCCCGTCGTTTTTCGAGGCTCCGTTTATTCGGGGCCTTTTTAAATATGACATCCGACTCTGAAGCTCCGTCGAGAAGACCGAGGGTAGATGTAGAAAGTTAAAAAGGGTGCTGCTTTGACACAACACCCCGTCTCTTATCGTCTCTTGATTTTTATCTTCACCTTGTTCTTTATCAGATAGCAGTGGTGGACGTTCTCGTCACGGGAGAAATCTTCTCCGATGGACTTCTTTGTTATATCCTCCACGACGAAAGACGAGAGGATTTCATCGTCAAGTCTGAACCTCCTGAGGTTGTTTGAGAATATGAGAGTGCCGCCGGGCGCAAGGTGCATTGCTGCAGCTTTGATGAGCTTTACGTGGTCACGCTGGACATCAAAGGTATCTCTGCGGCTCTTGCTGTTCGAGAATGTCGGAGGGTCGCAGAAGATGAGATCGTAGCGGTCATATGTATTCCAAAGGTAGTCCATTACATCTTCTTGATATAAATAGTTCCCCATAGTCGTTGAATAGCCGTTTATTTCGAGGTTCTGCTCGAGCCACTTGAGGTATGTTGCAGATGTGTCGACACTGACAGTGCTGAGTGCGCCTCCCTTTATTGCGTTGAGGGTCGCAGTTCCTGTGTAGCAGAAAAGATTTAAGAATCTCTTGTCCTTACTCATTTCCTGGATAAGCTTTCTAACAGGCCTGTGATCCAGGAAGATTCCAGTGTCGAGGTAGTCTGTGAAGTTGAGAAGGAACTTGACGCCGTTTTCACGACCAAGCATCATGCGGTTGTTGCTTGCAAGTTTCTTGTATTGGTCGGTTCCTTTCTGACGGCTGCGCTGTTTGATGTAGATATTCTCCACATCGATTCCTGTAGCCCTTTCCGTTGCGAGAATCAGCTCATCGAGCCTTCTCTTTGCATCCTCCTCTGGAATTTCTTTCGGTGCTTTGTATTCACATACGACAATCCACTTTCCCATATAGAAATCGATTGAGGCTGCGTATTCCGGCATATCTGCATCATAGATGCGGTAGCATTCAACACCTTCCTTCTCCATGAGGGGCTTAAGCTCCTTGAGATTCTTCAAGAGCCTGTTGTAGACGAACGTTGCCCCTTCGCTTAATGGTGCCTCAAGGCGCTGCCTTTTCTTCTCCTGGGACTTTCTTATAAGCTCAGCCCTCTCTTCGTCTGTGAAAACGCTGTAGTGTGCAGCCTGACATTCGATTCCTCCGTTGAAGAGCTTATTCGTCCTCTCAGGCTTCATGTCGATATTGCTCAAAAGGTCGCTGTTGCCGGTGAGGATTGTTGCCTTCCAGCCCTTGAATGCACTTTGGAGAGTCTCTCCGATTCTGCTGTAGAGGCCTTCGATATCAACTACGGCCATTCTTTCGCCGTAGGGTGGATCTGTTACTATGCATCCCATTTCACATGGAGCCTCGGTAATCTTTGTGAAGTCCTGAACACTGAAAGTTATGTAGTCATATACTCCGGCCTTGAGGGCTGCCGCTTTCGATATCTCAACAGCCGTTCGTGATATGTCGCTCGCAAAAATCTTTATGTCCCTTTCCTTTATTGCTTTTGCTCTTCTTTCCTCCGCTTCGTTGACTATTTTGTCGAAGAGTTCACTGTCGAAGGATGGAAGTTTTTCAAATTGGTAGGGTGTTTTTCTCAAGAGCCCTGGTGCTGTGTCTGTCGCCATCAATGCGGCTTCGACTGCAATTGTTCCCGAGCCGCAGAAGGGGTCGTAGAAGGGAAGTGGTGTGCCGTTGTCAACGCTTTTCTTCCATTCACTACGAGATATGAGTGCAGAAGCAAGGTGCTCTTTGAGGAGCGCTTCAGTCTGTTCACCACGGTATCCTCTCATCGAAAGGTTCTCTCCCGAGAAATCTATATACCATTTGACTGTATAGCCGTCGATATGGACATGGACTGTCAAATCAGGATTAAGTATTTCTATATTCGGCCTTTCTCTATCAAACTTTTCTCTTATTCTTTCAACTATTCCGTCCTTGACCTTAAGGGCTGCATAGTGGCTGTTCTTTATATACGGGCAGTCCTGTGTTGTGCATGTGACCTTGAGTGTCTTCTCGGGGCTGATGTACTCTTCCCACGGGAGAGAGAGGGTTGCCTCCTCGAGTTCCTTGTCATCCCTTACATCGTCGTCTACATAGAGACCCCATAACAGCCTAGATGAAATACGTGTGTTGAAGACAAAGCGGTAGCCGAATTCAAGGCTTCCTTCCATTTCGACACCACTTGGTGTTACTTTGACGCGGTCAACGCCGCACTTTTCTGCTTCCTGGGCGATTAAATCCCCCTGATTTGCTGCACTTGTTGCAAAAAATATCATTACTTTCCCTCCGCGAAGAGTTCTTTCAATTGCTCTTCTGAGAATTTATATTCAGTGCCGCAATTATAGCACTGTAAGACAAGCGGAAATTCGCCCTTGAGTATCTCCTTCTTCTCCTTCTCAGGAAGAGACAAGAGGTACGAGCGGAAGTTTTTCTCGTTGCACGGGCACGAAAAACCTATGGGAGTGTGGCCTAGGTATGTTGTGGAGAGGGAGGAGAATGTACTCTCAACCCAGTCCCTGATCTTCATTCCCTTACCGATTATTGAGCCCATGTTGTTAAGGGAAGGAGCCATTTCTTCCAATTTCCCCAGGAGGCTTTCATCGCACTCCGGGAGGGCCTGAATCATAACGCCACCTGCTCCCCAGACTCTTCCTTCTCTGTCGAAATCGATTGAGAGGACAAAGATTGAAGGGGTTTGCTCGCTTTTTGTGTAGTAGAGTGATAAATCCTGTGCTAGGTGTCCGTACTCCATCATGATCTGCCCCGAGAACGGTGTCTTCGAGCCCTCAAGAATCTTGGTGATGGTTAAAAATCCCGGGCCGAAGAGAGGGGAGGTGTCGAGAGAAGAGAGGGGTTTATCGAGCGGGATGGGATTATTCACAAGATATCCTCTGACAGCACCGCATGCCCATGCCTCAACCGTCATTCCCTTCACCGGGCCACCACATTCAATGCTGAGCTGTATTCTGTCATTTCCTTTGACTTCACTCGAGAGCAATGCTCCTGCAATATAACCCTGAGCAAGGATGTATGTTTCAACAAGTCCTGTTTTGTGGTTCGCCCTCATCTCGTTCACGAGTCTTGTTGCACTGACAGCGCTGAGTCTGAGGCTGTCGCCCAGGAGAAAAACCTCCCTCCTGTCGTCATCAAGTTCATTTATATGGTTGAGTAATACTTCATCTTCGATTTTCGTTTTAATCATGGCCTCAGTTTAGAGGAAGAGAAGACTATAGTTAAGTTCTTTCCGCTAAATTTTTGATTTTGATTTCCGTCTGTTGTCTTTTTTGTTTCCGTATTTGAAAATTGATAAAATAGTATTGGATTTTCGTTTACTTGTTGTTGTAGACTTTTTGTAAACGCAGCGATGCAATTTCATAACATAATCAGGAAACGCTACGTATATACATGGTGAATAGGGGAGGTTCTATGAGGAACTTGACAGTATTGTTTGAGTATCAGAAGTTTAATCCCAACACCAGTCTTGAAAAGAAAATCGCTGATGTTCATTCCCGTTATTCCAAAGACGGGGAGGAACTGGCCGATGAGGATATGGACTTGTCGGCAGCGGGGGAGTGCATGAGCGATAAACGGGAATGGGGAAAGGTCATAGATGACAAAAAGTAAGGCTTCTGAGGATTTATATAAACTCTATCACGATAAGGTTTTCGGCTATCTACTCTCGCGCCTGGGTAATCGCGCGGACGCCGAAGATATTACGAGTGAAGTGTTTTTGAAGCTTTATTCAAAGTCAGATGATTTTGATTTGGAAAGAAAGGGTGCCGCAAGCTACATCTTCAAAGCTATGCAGAGCACTCTTTTTGACTTCTACAGAAAGAACAACAAAACATCCTTTGTTCCCCTCGATGAATTGAGAACGGGAGATGAGAGTGAAGAAGAGGACCTCGATGACACAATCGAACTTTTAGATAAGGCCCTCGATTCTCTTTCTTCCCGCGAGAGAGATATCATCATACTCCATTACTATGACGGCCTGGGGCACAAAGAGATTTCCGAGAAGATGGGAATTTCTTATACAAATGTGCGCCAGATAAGCCATGTGGCGATAAAAAAACTCAGGGAAAAACTGGATTTTGAACTCGGAGAGGGGGCTCTCAACTCTGTCACGGGCGGGCTACTATCTTCCTACGCCGATGTAACTATTCCATACAAGGAAGATCCTACTACTATTTTGATAAAAAAAGGTGGTTCATAATCCACTAAATATGTTACACTGCAAGGTATGATACCGAATCAAGGAGAAGATTTATGGATATTAAAAAAGAACAGAACGGTAAAGAATTGACAATTTTTATCATCGGTCGTCTCGATACCACAACTGCACCTCAGCTCGAGGCTGAACTCAAGCTCTGCATCAACGGAGTAGAAAAGCTCATACTTGATCTCTCGGAGCTCGAATATCTGTCATCGGCAGGATTGAGAGTTCTTCTTTCTGCGCAGAAGGTTATGAACAAGCAGGGTGAGATGGTTGTCAGAAATGTCAATGAGACCATCAATGAAATCTTCGAAGTAACTGGATTCATCGATATTCTTACTATCGAGTAATCTTCTTATAAAACTTTGTTTAATCTTAAAATCTACAAGGAGGAGGCATGGATACACGCTTCCAGTACAGCGCCTATAGATATTTTTTGATATGGGGGATTTTGTCGTCCCTGGTTCTCACGATATCTACGTTCGTTGATGCCACACTTGTGGGAAATATTGTCGGGAATGAGGGACTTGCGGTGTACAATCTCTGCACTCCCGTCTTTCTTTTTTATGCCCTCATCGGTGTAACAATCGGTGTCGGAGCAAATGTAAATATCATAAGGCTTTTAGGAAAAGGCAAAGTTGAGGACGCCAACAAAGTCTTCCACTCTGAGCTTACACTTGGCCTCATTCTAGCTCTTCTCTCGCTCTCTCCATTTCTTTTCGAGAGGGCTTATGCTTCATTTCTCGGAGTAACCGACGAACTCTATGCTCTCTCTAGAGAGTACCTAGATGTCGCAATCTGTGCCGGTCCCGTATTTATTCTGTACCACATTCTCTCGGCATCAGTGCGCTCTGACAGCGACCCGTCTTTATGTGCACGCGCATCAACTGTTGTTTGCATAACAAACATTGTGCTTGATGTGGTGACAATGAAGATATTGAAAATCGGAATAAGGGGGGCTGCCATCTCTCTCATGGCAGGGGAATGTCTGGGGCTCCTTGTTTTATTGACACATTTCTTCAAGAAAAACAGGCTCCTTAATCTTTCGCTGAAGCTTCCCTCATTTAAGGATGTGTGGAGCTATATAGCAGGTGGATTTGGACTAGGGTCGGCATATGTTTTCTCCGCAGTCGTAATGCTTTTCTTCAATACGATGCTCCTTAAATACGGTGGGAACAACGGCACTCTTGCCGTTGCTGTCTATGGTGTAATCTATACTCTCAGCACTGTCCCGACTGCCGTTTTCGACGGCAATGCATCTGCAATGCAAACTGTCATATCGTTTTTATTGGGTGAGTCCGATAGTGACGGTATATTCGCAGTCCTGAGACGAGCTCTTGTCGTCATTACAGTCATAAGCATTGTTATTGCTATCATTTTTTCGCTTCTTTCTGGTCCTATTGTCACGTTATTCGGAATAAGCGGAACGGAGGCTGTGAGGGAGGGCTCGAAGGCACTCTCGCTCTTCATGGTGAGCGTTATATTCGGCGGCATAAACACAACTCTTACTGCCTTCTGGGTCAGTATAGGGCGAGTAAAGATGTCGTCGGTAATGTCTGCTGTAAGAAACTGTGTCCTTCTTCTTCTCTTCGGCCTCATTCTTCTGCCGGGAAGGCTTAACACAGGGCTTGCGCTTACATACATAATCACGGAAATGGCTGCAACAGTCATAATTCTCTTGATTTACAAGTTTTCGCCTTCACGTTCCTATGTAAATAAAAATCTCTCGCAGGTCTACAGGTCATTTGAAAAGACATATCCAATAAAGAAAGAAAGCATGAGTGAAATCTCAGCTGATCTCGAGCGCATAACTGAGGACTGGGCAATCGATGTAAAGCGGTCGTTCATGATTAACTTCATAAGCGAAGAGCTTATGCTTAATATCATAAAGTTCGCGCTCAATGAGAGTGAGAAGTCAGGATACTACATATCAATCAAGCTTATCGACAAGAAAGATGACCTCGTCCTCAGAATACGCGACAACGTCAGGGAATATAACCCATTTGAAGCCAAAGGGGATGAAATAGACTCGGGTGTTCTTCTACTTATTAAGAAGAAAACAAAGTATGCAGACTACCAGAGAAAGATGGTTTTCAACTACTTCTATACAATCATTTGAGGGGGACATATGGTTAGTCAGCTTGTTTTTCAGGATAAGAAGGAAATCGAAAGGCTGAAAAGTCAATGTAATCTCTTTCTTGAGTACGAGACGCCTGTCATCGACGATGTCTTGAAATCGAAGAGGGGGAAGGTTTCTGTGCTTGACGTGGGATGCAACGAGGGTGATAAGACAGTCTCGCTCTTTTCAGCTGACAGCGTAGAAAAGGTAATAGGACTCGAGTACAACAAGGACCTTGCCGAGAAGGCTCAAAGTAAGTTTGGGGACGACAGGTTCTCGTTTTATAGTCTTGATGTCGAGAGCGATGACTTTCTTTCCCGCATCGGCGACATAATGAAGAGGGAGAATGTAGAGGCGTTTGATGTCATATACCTTTCGGTTGTCCTCCTACATCTTAAAGACCCCGATGCACTTTTATTGAAGCTGAAGCCGCTTCTTAAAGATGACGGCACTTTGGTGATAGTTGAAGGCGATGACTCTTCTTCTTTCCTTGTTCCAGACGAGGAAGGACTCTTGAAAGGTTTTTTGGAGATATTGAATAAGGACAAATATTCTGGGAACAGGACGCTAGGTAAAACAATCGAGAAAAGACTTGTAAAAAGCGGCTACATCATCTCTCTTCCCATCAATGCAATTGTGGCCGGATTGGGCGAGAGAGAAAAGAAGAAAGTTATCTACACCGTATTCTTCTCATACCTTAAGGAGGATGTTGCCATACTTCTCAAGGAAGAAAAGGATAACGAAGAATATAAAGCCTGGGCGAAGTGGCTAAGAGAGAACTCGTCAAAGCTTGAGAAAATAATCAAGAGCGATGATTCCTATATAAACATGGGGATGAAGATTCTTGTGTGCCATAAAGGATTGAAAAAAGATGCTAAATGATTTGAGTATGGTTCCTATGACCGAAGATGATATCCCCGCTGTTCTGAGTCTTGCCGACGAGAGCGTCGGAAAGAACTTATATACAAGAAAGGACTTCGAGGATGAAATCAGGGACGAAAACTCTTTTCTTTCACTTTTGAAGAATAAAGACGGGGACCTTGCGGGCTACATGTACTTTTATATAACAACAACGAAAGCACTGGCCGAAAAGTGCGGACTCGACGAGACCATCTTCTCTTCTGTCAGTTCCTCCCCCGTCTGCGGTCGCTTTCAGTCTGCCGCGCTCAAAAAGGAATACAGGGGCAGAGGTTTGTCCATGGACTTGATGGAGTATTCCATCGATGTATTGACAAAAAAAGGTATAGATACCGGCTTTGCCATATGCTGGAAACCCGGGGGAAAGGTTCCTATGAAAAAGACTCTCGATATGCTTTCCTTCACATTCCTGACGGAAGTTAAGAGAATGTGGTGGAACAACACCTCTCTTTACTGCCCCTATTGCCATGGACGGTGCTCCTGCAGTGCGGAAATTTATTATAAAAAACTACAAGGAGGAGACAAATGAAACTTAAGCTTCTTCCTAAATTCATCTTTTCACTATGTATTGTGGGCCTTGTGCTTACGGCAAGTACATCAATCTTCAGCTATCTGACAAGTAAGAGCTATCTTGAGGAGATATTCTCCGAGCGTGTCATGACGAACAGCAATGCAATTGCAACCCTTCTAGACCCGGAAGATGTGAGGGTTGTCATATCGGAAGGGGGAGATGAGACTGAGGAGTACGAAAAGCTCAATAATCTTTTCAATAAACTGAAGAAGGAAGGAAATATTACATACCTTTCTCTTGTAGTACCTCACGAGAATAGTGTCACATTCTACATTGATGCATTTGTCGAGGAGATGGGTGATGACCCTGATGCACAAATCCCCTACGGTAGCGATATTCTCTACGTGGATGCGGCCAACCCCGATGATCCGGCTGACCTCCAGAAGTATTACACAACCTGGGACTTATACAAGGTCGACAAAGGACTCGATAAGCCTGTCGTTACGGACAACAGCTACGGCTACAACTACACGGGGCTCTCTGTTGTGCTAGATGAAAACGGCAAGGCGATTGCTCAGGTGCAATACATTCTCGACATGAGTGAAGTAAGAAGTTACCTCAATTCATTCCTTATAAAGATGATTGTCATCTCATTCGCAATCATCGGCCTGACAATCATCGTCTATATCTTCTTTGTAAGGGGCATGGTCACAAAGCCCATCGGACAGCTTACGGAATTTACAGAGGAGATAACCTCTTCAAATGAATTTACGGGAAAACATATAGAAATGAAGACGGGAGACGAAATCGAGTCGCTCTCGCTGTCGTTCAACTACATGCTTGAGGAACTCGAGGATTATATACATAACCTCGCAAAGATAACTGCCGAGAAGGAGAGGATAGGAGCCGAACTTGACGTTGCACGTCATATTCAGGCAAGTATGCTCCCTTGCATATTCCCCGCATTCCCCGAGCGCCATGAGTTTGATATCTATGCAACGATGACCCCGGCAAAGGAAGTGGGTGGTGACTTCTACGACTTCTTCCTTGTTGACGACGATCATCTTGCCCTCGTTATTGCCGATGTTTCTGGTAAGGGTGTACCGGCAGCTCTCTTCATGATGATAAGTAAGACCCTTATCAAGAGTGCTACCCAGAACGGATTGAGCCCGAAGGAAGTTCTTGAGAAGGTCAACAATCAGCTCTGTGAGAGCAATGAGGCCGAGATGTTCGTAACCGTATGGCTCGGCATTATGGAGATATCTACAGGAAAGATGAAGTGTGCTAACGCCGGCCATGAATTCCCGGCGATAATGCACTCAGGCGGAGACTGGGAGCTCTATAAGGACAGGCACGGCTTTGTCCTTGCAGGTATGGAGAACTCAAAGTACAAGGAGTACGAGATTGACCTTAAAGAGGGAGATAGAATCTTTGTCTATACAGATGGTGTTGCCGAGGCTACGGATATAAACAATAACCTCTACGGAACAGACAGAATGATTGATGCGCTCAATAGGGCTAAGGACAAGAGATGCGATGAGCTCTTGAAATACCTCCATGAAGATATCGACACATTTGTAGGAGAAGCTGATCAGTTTGATGATATAACAATGCTGACACTTGAAATCACAAGCCCGCAGTATGAGAAGGTTCTTAATGTTGTCCCGACTTCAGATAAAACTGGAGAAGTGACTGAGTTTATCGAGTCCATCCTCAGTGAGAATGACTTCCCGTTCAAGACCATCGCACAGGTTAATGTTGCTGTGGATGAGATATTCTCGAACATAGTGCTCTACAGCGGAGCAAGTATGGCGACCGTGAAGTGTCTTGTTGAGAACGGGGAAGTGATAGTCGAATTCTCCGATAACGGAAAGCCTTACGACCCGACGGCTACCCCCGACCCAGATACTTCCCTCTCGGCAGAGGATAGAGATGTGGGAGGCTTGGGAATATTTATGGTGAAAAAGACCATGGATGATATATCATATTCATACAAGAACAAGAAAAACATATTAACCATCAGGAAGGGGTGTTGATATATGAACGCAAATCTTTTCAGAAAGTCGAGTATCGACAGGGTGAATTCTCCAGAGCAGCTCAATGATTATATACGTGTTGCCAATCCAAGCGTATGGATTCTGCTCTCTGCAATAGTTGTGCTTCTAATAGGCGTTGTCATATGGGGCCTTTTCGGCACAATCGAGACTAAGGTTGACGGGACGGCTGTTGTGTCGAACGGCACGGCAGTGTGCTACGTGAGTAACATCTCCGATATAAAAGCCGGAATGACGGTCCGCATTGGGGACGAAGAGGGAACTGTTAAAGCCGTGGGGAACAGAATAGTCGAAATAACCGATGATATGGGCTCATATTTTCTCTTCCTCTCGGGGCTCACGAGCGGTAGCTTTGCCTACCAGGTGGAACTGGATGTTCCTGCCCTGGAGGACGGCGTATACAGTGCCCAGATTATAGTTTCTGATATCAACCCGATTTACTTTGTAATTCACTAGGAGGAGAAAATGCCTCGTATAAAGAAATATCCTCCTCATTCTATACAGCATGGAGCCGCAAAGGTTCCTGTTGTCATACAGCTTGAAGCACTCGAGTGCGGAGCTGCATCGCTATGTATGATTCTTGCCTATTACGGCAAGTGGATTCCACTCGAGAAGGTCAGATCAGACTGCGGAGTTTCACGTGACGGCTCGAATGCAAAGAATGTCCTGAAGGCTGCACGCAGTTACGGCCTTGTGGCGAAAGGCTACAGGTATGAGCCGGCGGACTTGAAGGCCAATGGAAAATTCCCGTGCATCATCCACTGGAACTTCAACCACTTTGTAGTTCTATGCGGATTTAAAGGAAATAAAGCGGTAATCAACGACCCTGCAAAGGGTACCTACTCCGTCAGTATGGACACCTTCGATAAGTCATTTACCGGAATCTGTCTAATGATGGAGCCTGGGGAGGACTTCAAGCCTGAAGGTAAACCCAAGAGTGTATGGAGCTTTGCAAAGAAGAGACTCAAGGGCTCGGGTTCGGCCTTTGCTCTTGTCGTTATAACGACGGTGATATCATCCCTCATCGGGATTATAACCCCAGGATTTTCAAATCTATTTGCAGACCATCTTCTCAGTGGCACAAACCCTGAATGGTTCATGCCATTCATGTGGGGAATAAGTGCACTGGCACTAGTAGAGATAATCGTCCAGATAATACAGGCAACGTATTCCTTGAAAGTCAACGGCAAGATGGCGATAGTCGCGAACAGCGAATACATGTGGCATGTGCTTCGTCTTCCTATGGAATTCTTTTCTCAGCGTATGGCCGGTGATATACAGGGAAGAAGAAGCCAGAACGAGAGTATAGCGGGAAGTATAATCCAGACATTTGCGCCACTCATGATTGAGCTTTTCATGCTCTTCTTCTACCTCTTTGTAATGCTCAGGTACAGCATTCCGCTTTCTCTTATTGGTATTGTTTCTGTATTCCTCAACATGATGGTAAGCTCGTATATTTCAAAGAAGAGGATTAATCTTACCCGTGTAACAAGCCGTGACAGCGGAAAGCTGATGGGTGCAACGGTTGCAGCAATAGAGATGATTGAGTCCATCAAATCTTCAGGTGCCGAAAATGGCTACTTCGAAAAGTGGTCGGGCTACCAGGCTGCAGTGAACTCGGGGAATGTTAAGTTCACTAAGATGAACGCACTCTACGGAATAATCCCGTCCGTCATATCTATGCTGACGAATACACTTGTCCTGATGGGGAGCGTATATCTCTGCCAGAGGGGCGAATGGACAGTTGGTATGATAAGTGCCTTCTCGGGCTTCCTCGGCTCGTTCTTATCTCCTGCAATGCAATTTGTTTCCGCTTCCCAGACTCTCCAGGAAATGCGTACAAGCATGGAAAGAATCGAGGACGTCTTGGAGTATCCGGCAGTTGTGCCGTATGAAACAGAGGAACTTAATAGCGGCGAAGAATTTGATAAGCTAACAGGAAAAATAGAGCTCAAGAACGTCACATTCGGCTACTCGAGACTAGCAGACCCTCTTATAAAGGACTTCTCGATGACACTCGAGCCGGGACAGCGTGTTGCATTCGTCGGCCCCTCGGGGTGTGGTAAGTCAACGCTGAGTAAACTTATTTCCGGCCTCTATAAGCCCTGGAGCGGGGAGATTCTCTTCGACGGGAAGCCGATTGACAGCATAAACCGTGCTGTCTTTACAGGATCTTTATCTGTTGTCGACCAGGATATAATCCTCTTTGAGGATACAATCAGCAACAACATAAAGATGTGGGATAACTCGATTGAAGACTTTGAAGTCATCATGGCTGCAAGGGATGCTCAGATACATGAAGATATAATGCAGCGTGACGGTGGGTACCAATATAAGCTACTTGAGGGTGGAAAGGACCTTTCCGGAGGACAAAGACAGAGACTTGAGATTGCCCGTGTTCTTGCCGAGGATCCGACAATTATAATCATGGATGAGGCAACAAGTGCCTTAGACGCAAAGACGGAATATGAAGTCGTGAAATCCATAAAGAACAGAGGAATAACGACAATAGTTGTCGCCCACAGGCTCAGCACTATCCGTGACTCTGATGAGATTATCGTGCTCGACAGAGGAAACGTCGTGGAAAGAGGAACGCACGATGAACTCTATAGCCTGGGAGGAGTCTATGCTTCTCTCGTATCAAACGAGTAAGGAAGGACGATATGGGTTGGTTTGACGAACAGATTAGAGAAAGAATAAAGAGTGACGATGACAGTTTTTCTGATGCCTTTGTTACCATGTCCTCCCTCGTCATGGGCGAGCGTATTACACGTATCCTCAATGAAGACAGGATCAACGCCAAGACTGCCATTGATGAGATACTCAAGTTCTATCACGTGAAGAGTGTGGAGCTACCGGAGAATATAAAGGATATAAACGAGCAACTGGAGTATCTGATGAGGCCGGCGGGAATAATGAGAAGAACAGTTATTCTCACCGAAGGATGGTATAAGGATGCAATAGGCGCAATGCTCGCCTCACGTAAGGATGACGGGACACCGATTGCCCTTCTCCCGGCAGGACTGAATGGCTACAAGTTCTATGATAGGAAGAAGAATAAGTGGGTGAGAGTCAACAAAGAGACAGCCTCTCTTATCGACGACGAGGCCATAACCTTCTATAAGCCGCTTCCACTCAAAAAACTGACAATCAAGGACCTTATCGTTTATATAGTCGAGTGCATGAGCGTCTCGGACTTTGTCCTTGTGATTCTTGCAACAGTTCTATCGTCTCTTCTTGGGCTCTTGATGCCTAAAATCCAGCGCATAATCTATGGCCCGGTAATCGAAGGCGGGAGTCTACAGCTTTTATATGCAATCTTCTCCTTCCTGATTTCCCTCAGTTTCTCACAGATTCTGATAGGAGTAGTGCAGAGCCTTATCATGTCGAGGCTCGGAACGAAGATGAATGTACAGGTAGAAGCCGCGAGCATGATGAGAGTGCTTTCTCTTCCTGCATCATTTTTCAAGAAGTATTCTTCCGGAGAGCTTTCCTCACGTATGAATGGAATAAGCTCACTCTGTACGATGATTGCCTCCTCAGTCCTTTCGACGGGACTGACATCTCTTTTCTCGCTTATCTACATAACCCAGATGGTGCAATATGGTCCGGGACTTGTAGTGCCGGGTCTCATCGTCATCATCATAACGGTGGCCTTTTCAGCAATAACGACATTCATGCAGATAAAGGTGTCGAAAACCCAAATGGAGAAGAGCGCCAAGGAGTCAGGACTCGAGTATTCACTTCTGACAGGCGTGCAAAAGATAAGACTCGCAGGCGCCGAGAAGAGGGCTTTTGCAAAGTGGGCTCAAAGCTACACAGATAGTGCAAGACTGCAATATAACCCGCCGACATTCTTGAAGCTCTCGGGAGTCTTCTCGAGCTGTATAAGCCTTATAGGGACCATCGTAATCTACTACTTCACAATCAAGACTGGCGTAACGCTTGCCGATTACTACGCATTCAACAGTGCTTACGGCGCCGTGATGGGTGCCTTTGCATCCCTTGTTGGGATGGCGACAACCTTTGCGCGCATCAAACCCGTTCTCGATATGGTAAGCCCGATTTTGGAGACAGTTCCGGAAGTCAGCGAGAATAAGAAGGTTGTAACACGGCTTTCTGGTGGAATTGAACTCAATAACATATCTTTCAGATATACAGAGAATGGCCCGCTTATCGTTGATAACCTTTCTCTTAAAATAAGGCCCGGACAGTACTGCGCGATAGTAGGAGCCACAGGGTGCGGTAAATCAACCTTGATGAGGATTATGCTCGGTTTCGAGACACCACAGAAGGGCGCTGTCTACTATGACGGGATGGATCTCTCGTCGCTCGACTTGAAGTCGCTCAGGCGCAAGATTGGAACTGTCATGCAGGACGGAAAGCTTTTCCAGGGTGATATCTTCTCGAATATCATAATATCTGCACCGCAGCTTGGAATGGATGACGCATGGAAGGCAGCCGAGATGGCCGGAATAAAGGAAGACATCGAGGCAATGCCTATGGGAATGCATACACTTATCAGCGAAGGTGCGGGAGGAATTTCGGGAGGCCAGAGACAGAGGCTCATGATAGCGCGTTCAATTGCCCCCAAACCCAGGATTCTCATGTTCGATGAAGCAACAAGTGCACTGGACAATATAACGCAGAAAATTGTTTCCAATTCCCTAGCTAAACTTAAGTGTACCCGTATTGTGATTGCCCACCGCCTCTCGACGATAAAAGAGTGCGATAGGATTATCGTTCTGGACAAGGGCAGGATAATCGAGGACGGAACGTATGACGAGCTCATCGAGAAGGGTGGTTTCTTTGCTTCTCTTGTTGAGCGACAGAGACTTGATTAATCTAACAGAATTCGGAAAATTCGGTATCTACTTTATGTGATAGGAGACAAAATATGTCTGAGAAAAAAGATTTAGAAACAAAAGCAAAGAAAGCAAAGAGTGTGGATGAACTAGCGTCCCTCAGCGTTGTAGATAATTGTGATATTACAGAGGAAGAGGCAAGGGCTAGGATTTTGAAAGCTTTTGAAGCACTTGAGCTCTCTGATGACGAGACTGAGGATGTTTCAGGTGGCGGAAATGCGAATTACTACTTCGGACGCCTCGTGAAGCTAATTAACTCCGGCCATAACTACGGCTCTACAAAGTGCACGAACCCGAAGTGTGGCAATTCGACTTACTATATTCTTAAAGAGGTCAAGAACGGGACTTATCTTATTCAATGCACTAAGTGCGGATGGTCTTATCTGGCACCTGAAGTGAATATCAGCGTGTGAGTGCGGTGGTGATGAGATGAAAGAAGAAGATTTGATTGAAGAAGCCAGAAAAGCTCAATCGGTTGATGAGTTGATATTAGACGCCAAAAAGGACGGAATAGAGCTAACGAAGGATGATGCCGAAAAGGTCTTTGAAGAGCTCCATAAGACCGGCGAGCTGAGTGATGATGAGATAGAGGATGTGGCAGGAGGTGGTGGCTGTATATCGCATTTACCAATATTCAGGCATATATTCACTATAGGCTCAAGTGCTTTCAAGACGCTAAAAGAGAAGGAAAGCGAAAAGAAGTCATAAACAATCCAGTCATGGATTTTTCTAACAGAAACTTAAAAAGGGAGTATATACTGTTAGAAAGTGGAGGAAATAATGGACAGCGATTTATTGAAGAAAGCACGAACAGCCCAGTCCCCTGATGATTTAGTAACACTTGCAGAGAAGGGCGGCTTGAAACTATCCAGAAGTGATGCAGAGCATTACTTCAATGCAGTGAAGAGCAAGGGAGAAATCTCCGATGATGAACTGGACAATGTTTCCGGTGGGGCATGTTACACAGATGACGGATACATGAAGACGACATGCGGTTACAGCTGCTCATACTATGAGGACGACCCTGAGATTTCCGGTGTATTCGGAACATGCTACAAATGTAAGTATTGGAAGATAGCATGTGCATCAACGCTTTATCTTTTGGGAATGCCTGCCACATGCACTAATCCGATGAATAGGAAAAAGAAATAAAAAACAGGAGAAAACAATGAACGAAGAACTTTTAAGTAAGGTACTTAAGGCAAAGAACGCAGATGAGATTTTGTCTTTTGCACATGCAAAGGGGATGGATCTTTCGAAAGAAGGCGCTGAGGAGATTTTCTCACGCTATCATAAGAGTGGAGCCCTCGTGGATGACGAGCTCGATGCTGTAGCTGGTGGATGTAGTGACGACAACAACAGTGATTCATCTTCGAAGTATGTACTTGGGCAGAATATTACATGGAACTGGTCTGTATACCATTGCAATATAGATGGAAGTAGCAGCGGCAGTATTGTAAGTATAAGGAAAGCATCAGATAGTGAAGTTGCCAACGGTTATTATGTATATCAGGGCTCTACAATTTATACAGTCAAGTGTCCGAAGTGCGGTTCTCTCATGGAAATTCCTGAGGTTTGGGTACAATAAGAAGATGATTCCTCTGCCGGCCTGAGTTTTATGCTTAAATGTGCCGGCAGGAGAAGATAAAATAGGACAATTACTATGATTAAAGAGTTTTTGGAAAAAGCAAATAAAGCCAGCTCGTCGGATGAGCTTATGTCTCTTGCCAATAAGGAAGGAATTAAGCTGGATAGAGCGAAGGCAGAAGAGATTTTCTCATCTCTTAAAGATGGAGTTGAGATTACAGACGACCTTCTTGCTGATGTTGCAGGCGGTAAGTATATAGCGTTCTAGCCCCTACTATAAATATATGTGGTGAGGGATTAAGTCGCTGACTTCTTGAGGGAGTCAGTTTTCATGAGGGGAATTATTATGAGAGACGATTTGATAAGAAAGGCCCGCAAGGCAGGGAGTATTGACGAACTTATCGCATTTGCCTCTTCTGAGGGAATTGAATTAACAAGGGACAAAGCATCATCGCTTTTCGCACGTTTGAAGAGTGACGAGGAACTCTCTGACGACGCTCTCGGCGCTGTTACCGGTGGAAAAGGGGAGAGCGAGGATGAGAATGCAAATGACAAAAAATGTTTACCGGAGGATCCGGCCCAGAAGGCTCTGGGGATGTGAGCTTTTGTAGGGGGACTATGATTGAAGAGAGCATCATCAGGAGAATAATGGAGATGGATTCTCCCGAGGTCCTTTTGAAGACGGCAATAGAGGAAGGCTATCCTCTTCAGGAGGAAGAAGCTCTAAAAATATGGAATAAGTTCCATTCGTCGTACTTACTCAACGATGACGAAATAGACAATGTTGCTGGTGGCTGCGGAAGTGAAACGAAATCAAACGGTTTTACCGGAGCATGGGCTGTTGGGAAGGAACTATTAAACAGGTGTCCTGTCTGTCAGAACAACTGCTGGGCCGAGAGTGTGGCCTGGGGAAATTCCGTGCGTAGATATGAGTGTCAGGTGTGCTGGGTGAGGAAACAATATAATCTTCCGTCGGCTCCGACAATTGTTCCGTCAATAAGTGAACCTGGGCAGTCGAGTAATAAACCACGCTCTGAAGTCTGGGTAAAGGATTAAAGACAAGCTTCGCTTTCTTTAAAAGGAACGGGGCTTTTTTCATAAGGAAATATTATGTACTACATCATCAATCCTAATATAGGGATAAGAAGCTGGTGGCGGACTCCGTTCGCTTATTACATGAAAGGTAATGTGTTGGCACAGAGACTGACAAAGAATGAGTTTGACTTTCTCTATAAATGTGACGGTGAGACAGACCTGGAGGAGAATGAGACAGCAAAGAATCTTCTTAGAAGGGGATTTATCTTTCAGTGTGGAAAAGGAGAGCAGTCTCTAACGCCATGGCAGAGAAAAGTCTGTGACAACCGTTACTTTCCTTCTATGAACTGGATGATTACAGGTAAATGCAACTACAACTGCCTCCATTGCTTCAATGCTTCCGATAACGCCCCTCTCATGAGCGAGTTCACGCTTGAGGAGGCTGAAAAGCTTCTCGATGAAGCAGAAGAATGTGGAATCAACGCATTCACAATCACGGGAGGAGAGCCGATGTGCCACAAAAACTTCTTCCAGATTGTTGAAGGGATATACAAGCGCGGGATGTTTATCGAGGAACTCAACACCAACGGCTTTTATATAAACCAGGAGGCTCTCGATAGATTCAAGGAAATCGGATGCTATCCTCTTATAAAGATATCATTTGACGGAATCGGCCACCACGACTGGCTGAGAAACCGTAAGGGTGCAGAGGAAGATGCATTGAGGGCGATAAAACTCTGTGTCGAGAACGGCTTCAGAGTTAAGGTCCAGACGAATGTGCACAGAAAGAATGTGGAGAGCATGGCTCAAACAGCGCTTCTAATGAATGATCTCGGTGTTTACGATATGAGGATAATCAGGACAACTGAGGCTCCACGGTGGGTGAAGAACGGAGGGGACAGTACACTTACGCTGGAAGAGTATTTCGATAATATGCTCTCATTCCTTGGAGAATACATTAAAAGAGATCCCCGCATGGAGGTTGATATATGGCAGTTTGTGCGCATAGATCCCGGCCTCAAGGAATACCGCCCGCGTGCTATATGCTATAGCGAGGGGGAGTATAAAGATACGTTCCCTGTATGCCGTGGAAACAGAGGCCTCGTTGCAGTTGCCGCAAACGGCAACCTCTTCCCGTGTCACCAGATGTCAGGATACTATGAGCAGCACTCGTGGATTCTCGGGAATGTGAAGAAGGACGGACTCAAGAAGCATCTTCAAAGTGGCGCTTACCTTGATGAAGTATGTATAACGTTAAAGGACTTAGCCGAACATAACGAAGAGTGCCGTAATTGCAAATGGTTCAAGTACTGTGCGGGAGGATGCAGGGCGATAGGACTTGCTCTCAGTGGCGATAAGTACGGGGCCGACATATCGAAATGCCTATTCTTCAAGGGCGACTATTTGAAGAAATTGAAGGATGTGATGATAGGCTACCGAGATAACTCCGGCCTCTCTGATGAGCTTTGACAACAGACCTCGTTGATACGGGGTCTTTTTAACGCCCGGTTATTTGGGTTATCATAATCCAAAAGGAGCAGAGAAAATGAAAGTCGGGTTTGGTATCATAGGACTGGGGAGTGTTGCAAAGACACACGCATATGCACTTGAAAGGAGTGAAAACTGTCGCCTGGAGGCTGTTTACTCTCCTCATAAGGACAAAGCAGAAGCATTTTCAAAAGAATACGGATGTGCTCAATACACAGATTTAGAAGCATTCCTTTCAGACAAGAAAGTTGAGGTTGTTCTTGTCGCAACGCCCTCGGGCCTTCATGAAGATGTGGCCGTTCAAGCTCTTAAGGCCGGAAAGCATGTTTTAATTGAAAAACCGATTGAAATCAACGAAGAGAAGGCAAAGCACGTCATCGATGAGGGAAAGAAGGTGAAGAGGCTTGTCGGCGGTATATTCCAGAACAGGTTCTACGATGCTGCCACTCTCGTAAAGAAGGCGATAGACGAGGGGAGATTCGGTCGCATTGTGATGGTTGAAGCCTCCCTGAAGTGGCTGAGAAGTCAGGCGTATTATGATTCGGGAGCATGGCGTGGCACGTGGGATATCGACGGTGGCGGGGTGTTGATGAATCAGGGCATACACGCAATTGACCTTCTTCTGTGGTTCGGTGGGGACGCAGAGAGTGTCTCCGGTTTTACATCGACTCTTTCCCATGAAAGAATCGAAGTTGAGGACAACGGGGTTGCTGCTCTCCGCTTCAAGAACGGGGCATTGGGGGTAATCAGCGCATCAACGAGCATTTATCCAGGCTACAGGAGACGTATCGAAGTCTGCGGGACTGAAGGCTCGGCTGTTCTTGAGGACGAGGCACTTGTTTCGTGGGTTTTCAAGGACGATAGAGACGAGGACGATGAGATAAGAAGAAAGTATGCCCTCCCGGGAAACACTTCCGGTGGCTCTTCGAATGCGAGCGACATAAACTGGGTCGGACACCAGAGACAGTTTGATGACTTTGCCCGGGCCGTCATGGAAGGCGATAAGCCACTCGTGGACGGCGAAGAGGCATTGAGAAGCGTGAAGCTCATACGAGATATATACAGAAGTGCGAAAGACGGGAAGGCTGTTGAAGTTTAAACACTGTCGTATGCAATGCTTCCTTGAATGTTTTGAAGAAATAGAACAGTGTGTATACTTTTGGGAATCAAGAGTCTTAGTGTCTACTTTTTGGGATGTTTATAGCAAAACGGGGCAAAAAGCATCTTAAAAGTTAAGCAAAACGGGGCAAAACATATCTGGAAAAGCTTGAAAAACGGGGCAGATTGATTATTATCTTGGTATGTACAGAAAAGATTCAGCTTTCATCAGGGAATGGATTAATAACTCGGACAAAGCCCTTCTGGTCGTCGGTGCGCGTCAGGTGGGGAAGACCTGGCTCATAAAAGATGAGATAGAAAAGAGCAGATACAATAAGTTTGAAATCAACTTTATCGACCGTAAGGATATGGTCGAATACCTCAATGCAGATATAAGTGCAGAGGATTTTCTACTCCGGCTGAGGATGATTATGCCAGAGGAGTGTAAGGAAGGGGAGACAATCGTCTTTTTTGATGAAATCCAGAGGTGTCCGGAAATCGTGACTAAGATAAAGTTTCTTGTGGACGACGGCAGTTTCAAGTACGTGATGAGCGGGTCTCTTCTGGGTGTTGAACTCAAGGGAATTGCATCAGCTCCGGTAGGATATGTTACTCTCTTGAGAATGTACCCGATGGACTTTGAGGAGTTCATGATTGCAAACAGCGTATCGGACACGACACTCAATATGCTTGAGGAAAAGTTCAGAACAGTTAAGCCTCTGGATGAACTTATTCATCAGAAACTTCTCTCATTGTTTTTTGTCTACCTTATTGTCGGTGGTATGCCCGATGCAGTGAAGACATATATCGAGACAAAAGATATAAGGAAAGTCGACAGAATCCAGAAAGATATAACAGTGCAGTATCGGGAGGATTTTACAGAGTATGAGGCGGAGGATAAGAAACTCCGACTCAAGACTGTATATGACATCATCCCTTCAGAACTCAATAAACAGGACAAAAGATTTGTTTTCACAGATCTCGATAAGGAGTTGAAGTTTTCTCGGTATGAGAACAGTTTCCTCTGGCTGAAGGATGCGGGAGTTGCACTTCCGGTGTACAAAGTTGGTGAACCCAATATTCCACTTCTTGCCTCCCGGAGCAGCAATCTTTTCAGACTCTTCTCCAGTGACACCGGACTTCTTACTTCAGCTTATCCTGTAGAGACAAAAGTGGAATTGATTAAAAACAACGGCGCTGTCAATAACGGTGCACATTTCGAGAATGCCGTTGCTCAGGCCCTTACAGCCAACGGTCTTATACCGTACTTTTGCAAGAAGAAAAATCTCGGCGAGCTTGATTTTGTCATTGAGCTTGACTCGAAAGTTATTGCAATTGAAGTGAAGTCCGGCTCTGATTATAAGACACATAGGGCGCTCGACAAATTCATGCACTTTTCGGGTTACAAAATCGACAGAGGGTATGTGCTTTCGAAGGGTAATATAGAGTCTGATGGCAATGTGACCTATTTCCCCATATATATGTCTTACCTGATCAGGGAGAAGAAGCTGGATAGTATGATAGTCAATCCTGACATTTCGGGACTCTGATAGAGGGTGACTATTGATTAGCAACTATAGGGTTAGTAAAATCTAACCCATATCCGGGAGGAATTATGAGAAAAACAATTTTTGTTTTAGTACTTTTAGCATTGAGTGTGTCGCTTTGTGCTCATCCTGTAAGTGAAACAGCTGTTTCAGATAAAACAGAGGTTAGGGTTGCCGCTCTTAAAGGGCCTACTGCAATGGGACTCGTGAAGCTTATGGACGAGAGCGAGAACGAGAGTGAGGAATTAAAAAACAGTTATACATTCCAGATTGAGGCTTCTCCCGACGCTGTCACGCCTTTAATTGCAAAGAATGATGTTGATATAGCCTGCATTCCCGCTAATCTTGCAGCAGTTTTATACAACAACACGGGAAAGATTCAGGTAATTGCTGTAAATACACTAGGCGTTCTATACCTTGTCGGGACAGGGGATGTATCGCTGTCATCACTTGAAGATATAAAGGGCCGTACAATCTATTCGGCGGGGAAGGGATCTACTCCTCAGTACGCCATCGAGACTATTCTCGCGGGGTACGGACTTGAAAACGGGAAAGATGTAACGATCGAATGGAAGAGTGAACACGCTGAATGTGTTGCTTCTCTTCTTGCCGACCCCGATGCACTAGCAGTTCTTCCTCAGCCTTTTGTAACATCTGCCATGGCGCAGAACTCCTCTCTTGTAGTTCTCTCCGACCTCAATGACCTATGGAGAAATATTTCCGGAACAAGCCTTATTACAGGTGTTACCGTGGTCAACAAGGAATTTGGAGAGAAGAACAGAGAAGCAGTGGAAGATTTTCTTACTGAATATGCCTCGAGTGCTGAATGGGTTAATGAAAATATAGAAGAGGCTGCCGTTTTAATTGAGAACTATGGTATAATCAAGGCTCAGATTGCCCTTAAAGCAATTGATAAGTGCAATATCGTAGTGTGGATGGGAGATAAGATGAAAGAGAATCTTTCCGTCTATCTCGAAGCACTTTATAACGAAAATCCTAAGAGTGTAGGCGGTGTAGTACCAGGTGAAGACTTCTACTTCTGATAAGAGAAAGTTTTTCTTTTCTTTACTGTCCATTGTTATTTGGATAGTAATCTGGTATATCCTATCCCTTATTGTGGGGGAGGAAATTTTTCTGCCCTCTCCCTTAGCGACTCTGGAAGCACTTCTTCGTCTTATCCCTCATCAATCCTTCCGCCTCTCGATTGTCTTTACGCTCTCGAGGGTGACAGCGGGGATTTTAATATCATTTATTCTGGGTGTTGTTCTTGCCGTGGCAGTATCATTTATAAAGTGGCTGGAGGTATTTCTTTCCCCATTAATTAAAGCTATGAGGAGCATTCCTGTTGCCTCCATAATCATCCTGGCTCTGCTCTGGGTTAAAAGCCGTAATCTCAGCCTCCTTATATCTTTTCTCATGGTATTTCCGATTATCTACTCCTCCGTGCTATCGGGAATGAAGGCGACATCTCCATTATTACTTGAAGCAGCATCAAACTACGGCGTTGGAATAAAAAAGAGGATAAGGTATATCTACATGCCGTCTCTCTTTCCTTTTGTGAGGACAGGGTTGATTAACAGCGTAGGCCTCGGCTTCAAGAGTGCAATAGCGGCAGAGGTAATCGCCCTCCCGGATACAAGTATAGGTAATGCCCTCTATGAGGCGAAAGTTTATCTCTTAACGCCTGATCTCTTTGCATGGACAATCGTCATAGTTCTTCTCTCTGTTCTCTTCGAGAAGATTACCCTCTTTATTCTAAAGGCAGCTGAAAGGAGGATTCTCAAGTGAATGTAGTGATTAATTCAAAGCGCTTCGGCGACAAGATTATATTTAAGAATTTCTCCCTCACCATTCCTGATGGTGCCACAGTCCTCATACGAGGTGAGAGCGGGAAGGGTAAGACAACACTTCTTAGATTAATCAGTGGCCTCGATGATGATTACTCGGGCTCGATTGACCCTAATGATGCTGTTCTTCTTTTCCAGGAAGATAGGCTCATTGAGAATATGTCGGTGCTCTCTAACCTGTTGCTTGTCACTGATGATAAGAATAAAGCGCGGGAATTACTTGACGAAGTGGGGCTTGAAGGTGAGGAGAAGAGTATAGTCTCCACGCTCTCTGGCGGAATGAAGAGGAGAGTCAGCATTTCGCGCCTGTTACTCCTTGAGAGGAGCATGTATCTATTTGACGAGCCCTTTACGGGACTGGATGACGAGACGAAGAAGAGGACGGCTGAGGTTATTAAAAAGAGGACGGCGGGAAAGACTATAGTTGTTGTGTCACACGGCGATGACAGCATAAGCCTTTTTGATTCTCCCCTGATAGTAGACCTTTAAAATGAAGTAATTTAAACTTTAGCCATGTGTGAAGAAAAATTACCAAAATGGAACCTTGAGTCCATCTATCCAGGTGTTGAAAGTAAAGGATTCGATTCTGATATTACCCGAGTATATAAGCTCTCGGATGAGCTTAAAGAAAAGAGCAAGGATAAATCAATTCCGCTACTCGATTTAATCAAGCTCCGCGATGATCTTATGGCGCTCACGACCGAGGTTGGGGCATATACATATACATCATTCAGTGTAGATACTACATCCCCCTCTGTAATTGCTGCATACTCGAAGGCTGAAAAAGCTTCAATTGCAGCAAACGAAGCAGATACTGTTTCCCAATACTATATTGCAGAGCGCTCCGATGAGTTTTCCCGTCCCGAGCTCAAGCCTTACGCCCTCTTTTTAGAGGAAGCAAAAATCTCCCGCTCCCATATGATGAGCCTCGAGGAGGAGTCCCTTGCAAACGAAATGCTTCAGGTGTCGTCATCAAGCTGGGAAAAGCTACATATGACACTGACAGCAGAAATCAAGGATGGCGATAAGACCTTGACCCAGCTCAGGGGAATGCAGACAAGTGCAGATAGAAATGTGAGAAAGGATGCCTTTGAAAGGGAGATAAAAATACTCAAGGACAACAGCACGGCAATCGCGGCCTCTCTCAACGGCGTTAAGGGTACAACGCTGTTACTGGAAAAGAGAAGAGGATGGAACGACCCAATTGACCGCTCTCTTTTCTCCTCCCGTATAACACATAAGACTCTTAATGCCCTTATCTCGGCACTTGAGGATTCAAGGGAGATGTTCAGGGATTACCTCAAGACGAAGGCAAAACTTCTCGGACTCGATTCCCTCAACTGGTATGATGTTACAGCACCGGTGGGAAATGTATCGCTTTCATATACATGGGAGGAAGCAAAGGACCTTGTAACAAGGTGCTACACTTCATTCTCTCCTGAAGTCGGTGCATTCATAAAGAATGCCTTCGACCACAATTGGATTGACCCGCTCAGCCATGACGGCAAAATCGGCGGGGCATATGACATATCATTCCCGATTACAGGGGAGAGCAGGGTGATGATGAACTGGGAAGGTTCATACGACTCTGTTTCGACACTCGCGCACGAACTCGGGCACGCATATCATGACAGCGTAGTTAAAGACTATCCTATGAGTCAGAAGGATTACCCGATGACACTAGCAGAGACTGCGTCGATATTCGGGGAGACGACAATCTTCCAGGAGGTGCTCAAAACTGCAACCCATGAGGAAAGCCTCGGAATAATCGAAGCATTTGTCGCATCATGCTTCCAGGTCTGTATTGACATACTTTCCCGCTTCTACTTTGAAAAGTATGCATTCGAGGAAAGAAAGAAGGGAGACGTTACTCCCGATGAGTTCTGCCGTCTTATGACAAAGGCCCAGGATGAGACCTACGGGGATGCAGTCAAGATTAAGCACCCGTATATGTGGGCTGTAAAGAGCCACTACTATTCGGAGGGCTTCTCATTCTATAACTACCCCTATGCATTCGGTCAGCTTTTTGCTCTCGGCCTCTATGCATCGAAGGACAGCGTCTCTGACTTCCCTGCGCATTACAAGAACGTTCTTTCCATGACAGGACGATTCAGTGCAGAAGAGGTTGCACGTGCTGCCGGATGTGATATCGAGGACAAAGAGTTCTGGCTCAAGGGTATTAAACTCATTGCCGGCTATGCCGAAAAACTTAAAGAATGGCTCTGAAAATTGAAAAACTTATCTCCTCCGCGCGCGGTATCGGATACGAGGACGGGAAGACCGTAATCCTCTCCAATGCACTCCCGGGTGAGGAAGTTGAATACAAAGCAAAAAGAGAACACAAAGGTATTGTGGAGGGCGAGGTAACAAAAATCCTATCTCCCTCTCCACTACGTATTGCTCCTCTCTGTCCGTTATACGGAACATGCGGGGGCTGTGACTTTCAGATAGTCTCGCCCGAAACCTCTGCCAATTTGAAAGAGGAAATTGTAAAAGACAATCTCATGCGCCTAGGCTCTCTAGGCTCCCTTCCTCCGTTTCTCCCTCCAGTATATGGAGACATCAAAGGCTACCGTAAGAGGGTAAGGATACATGTCAATCCACACACAGGAGAGGCGGGATTCCTGAAAAGGGAGTCGAATGAACTCGTGAGGGTAAAACACTGCCCCCTCTTAGACGAAGGCATAAACAACCTCCTAGAAGAGGAGAAGGGGCTGTTATTTAAGTATGCGCGCTCATTGATGTTCGAGAACAGAGTTAATAAAGATACAGGACTTGTGGAGGTTCCTCTCTTTGCAGGGATTGATGGGATATCATATTCGGATAAGAGTGTACATGTGACACTTGGGGATATAAGGTACGCAGTAACTGCCAATGTATTCTTCCAGTCGAATCCTTCTGTTTTCTCAAAGATTCTAGAGTACGTGAAAAACAACACAGTCGGCTCCGTGATTATGGACCTTTACAGCGGTGTCGGAACTTTCTCCGCCGTCTTCAACGATACTGATAAAACTGTCTATGCTGTAGAGCGGGAAAAGAAGTGTCTTGCTCTTTCGAAAATAAATGCACCCAATGCCATATCTTATACTGACGACTGCGCTAAGTGGGTGAAGAAGGGAGCGAGAACAGATGTCGACACAGTCATAGTTGATCCGCCCCGCCTAGGCTTAGAGAGGAGCGTTATCGATATGATAACAAAGTGGAACCCTCAGCGCGTTATCTATGTGTCATGCAACC
>CAVJEL010000006.1:0-44407 GCA_963648635.1 Ruminococcus intestinalis | reverse complement strand
TAGAATACTCCCCTACCCTAATATCTGTTCTAATGAATAACCTATTGGCTGTATTGATTTTCAATCAAATCAAGACAGACCTTCAAGGCAGATCGTCCGTCATCGGTTGTGATATTGGGTATTGTTCCGTAAATACTTTTCAACTCCCCGTTTTTGTTTTCGACAACCGTGGAATTGAAAACAAGAACAAACCTTTCCCCGTCAAGAACAGCACTCAAGAATGGTAGCCCGGTTCCATTCCCCTTCGTATTGGTCCCCACTACTGTTGCCCATCCAGTTGAGGTTGCAAAGGATGCAAAAAAGTCTGCCGTGTAGCTTGTTGTTGCATCAACAAGTATCCATCTTCTGGCATTTTTTAGTTTATCACTTAGCGTTCCCTCCCCTAGTTCATAGCTTCTTGTGACATCGACATAAAACGGAAGTTTGTAAGTTTCTCTGTAGAGTTGATTTTAAGTGTTCTTTATCTCTTCTTTCTTGAATACCTGCTCAGCTGTATATCTATTCCTGTAATATGCTCTGTATGAGTAACTCCAACTCCCGCCGAAAGGAGAAAGGACAGCAGTTATGTCATCGTTGTCGTAATTGCCTCTTTTGTTTCCTGTTACGTCAAATATGATGTTCTCTACATCATGATCTTCTGAAAATGCCTGATATATGAAGTCTTCGGACAAGTCAAGTTTATTGAAAGAAGGAATCGTCAGGATCATAGTCTTCAGTGACGGAATATATTGATATCGTGGTGCATATTCTTTTCTTATTGTGCCATTAGTCTGCAGTGTTCCTTCTGATGGGGAAGATGAATAAAGGGATGCATTTATGTAATCAAGTGTCATGAATCTGCTGCAGATGCTTCTGAAAATGAAGAGCATCCTCTCATCGTCTGATCCTTTGTCAAACTCTTTTTACCTGCTTCCCTCATTCCTTCAAGGTCCATGCCGTTTTTCTGGGCAATGTAATAGAGAGGGTAATATTCTTCAATCATTGACCAGAAACTGTCATATGCTTTCTCATTTGCCCCTTTCGAGAAAAGACACGATAAAACGAGAAATGAAAGTATGATAATAACGAATCTTTTCCTTTTCATTGCTTTTTTAGATTTCCTCTTGTCATCCTTCTTAAGAATTCACAATTCCATCTTCTAAATCATAAATGCCATCTGCTGTGTCTGGCAACTCTTTTGAAAGATTCATTTTAGCATAATGTTTTTGTTTGCCTATAATGATTGAAAGTTAATCGCGTAAACAACCTATTGGGATAACATATACACCGTCCGGCCTGAGATACCCGTACTGGGAACCTGTTATAACAATCTTCAAATCAGGTAGTCGTAATTTTCTTTCATTTTTATGGTTATATTCTTTGATAAGTTTTTCTATTTGCAAAAGATGCTTTACTCCTTCATCTATTTGACTTGAACCTAGTTTGAATTCTAGTAAGGCGTATCTTCCATCTTCCAGATGGAGAACACCGTCAGCTTCAAGGCCATAACGATCATGATAATAAGACATTTCCCCTCTTAGTGCTGAAGAGTATATTCTTAAATCTCTGATACATAGACATTCGAATATAAATCCAAAAGTCTGTAAGTCTTTATTGAAGAAATCGGGAGAACATCCAAGTGCTGCAACAGCAATGGATGGATCAACAAATTCCCTTTTTATTCCACTTCTAATTGCAGTTTTACTTCTAATGGACGGGCACCATGCTTCAATGTCTTCAACAATAAATAATTCCTCAAGGACATTAATATAGTCGGCAAGGGTTGAATCGCTTATCGGGGACTTAGATTCGACATCGGTCTGAATGGATTTATTCGTCGCAAGCGTTGATATTTTTCTGGCATACGAGCGTAGAATCCTTTTCATTTTCCTCTTATCTCTTTTTACATTGTCAACATTGAACATATCAACTTCATATATCTGCGTGAAATAATCTTTCGGTATCTCAAGTTGAGCTTCTTTATCTTTAAGAAGAACGCTTGACGGCCACCCTCCCCTGCACGCCGAAAAGATTAAATCTTCTATTGTAAGATTGGATGAGCATCCATCCTCAAGCTGCTCTTCTTCACTGAATAATTTTCTCAGTGATACTGTGCCATTAGATTCACCCGACTCAAAAAGGCTCATAGGATACATTTTAAGCTTTGAAATTCGTCCTGTTCCCGAATGATATGTTTCAACTTTCTTTGATGTTGAGCCTGTCAGAATAAAATGACCCTTAGATTGGTTATCATCACAGTATGAACGGATAGAATCCCAAAGACTCGGAGCATCCTGCCACTCATCGATAAGTCTTGGCTGCTTGCCGTCAAGAAGAGCCATAGGATTTAACTCAGCAGTCAGTTTGAGGCTGTCTTTTCTTGTATTCTGCTGTAGTTTTAAAACACTTTTTGAAAACTGTTCTGCTGTTGTTGTCTTTCCACACCACTTCGGTCCAACAATATTAACAGCTCCAAAGGATTTTAGTTTTAGTTCAAGTTGGTTATCAACAATACGCTTAATATATTTTGCCATTTAGTTGCCTCAATCCTATTTTATTATGATAATAATAAATAAGTCAACTTCATTTGGCAACTTTGTGGTATTCCATTTGGCAACTTTGTGGTATTCCATTTGGCAACTTTGCGGTATTTCATTTGGCAACTTTGCGGTATTTCATTTGGCAACTTTGCGGTATTTCATTTGGCAACTTTGCGGTATTTCATTTGGCAACTTTGCGGTATTTCATTTGGCAACTTTGCGGTATTTCATTTGGCAACTTTGCGCTATTTCATTTGGCAACTTTGTGCTATTTCATTTGGCAACTTTGTGCTATTTCATTTGGCAACTTTGCGCTATTTCATTTGGCAACTTTGTGCTATTTCATTTGGCAACTTTGTGCTATTTCATTTGGCAACTTTGCGCTATTTCATTTGGCAACTTTGCGCTATTTCATTTGGCAACTTTGCGGTCATTCGCTGAGCTGGAATTCAAGAATAGGATAGCTCTTCTCTATCTTTGTGTTGTAGGTGTTGCTGTAGTCGTCGAATTGACACGAAATCACTAGATAGATATTTACGTTGTAACTATTAGTTACCGAATAGTCTGTTATATCATCTGTGCCTGCAGCTTTGGAGAATGATGTCCCTCCCTTTCTCTTAGTATTCTGATTTAATACTTTGTCATTTAAGACATCCTTTAATGTCAGAGTGTTACTTGTTGAATCGAGTGTAAGGGAGAATGTATATGTTTTATCATCATTTCCCATATCGTAAGAAAATGCATCACCTGATGAGTAAGTCAATTGATCAAGGTAGTATGTGTTCTTGCTGTCTCCACTTCCGGATTCGTAACTATAATTTGTTGAACCGATTGGAGTTCCGCTTGTTTCAGCACAATACTCGTTATTGAATGCGTTGATAAGGGACGACATCTCAGAGCTTTGGCTTGAAGTTGAGATTGTATAGAAGAAATAGAGTGTAGGCTTATTTGAGGAGAGTTCGTTTCTTATGGTATCACTTAATGATATCGAAAACTCGCCTGTGTCGCTGTTTCTTGTTATCTGGATATCGCTGGAAGACGATGTTCCATATGTCGGGACGTAGATATTCGGAATACCGCATGTTGTAGACAACAAAATAAGGGCAGATAATAAGATGAAATAAAACACTTTTCTTTTCATCTACTCTGCCCTTCCCTTCTATTTGTATCTAGAAATTAATTGTTTGTCTTGAGTTGAGATACCCTGCTCTTCGCAAGTTTGGCATACTCACTTCCACCTTCCTCGAATTCACCGATAAGCTGTTCGTAAATCGAGATGGCGAGAGCTGTATCTGATTCCTCAGTTAGGCGTGCTGCATTGAAGAGTGCGCGGGATGCGTAGATACCTTCAGTGCCGTACTCGTCGAAAATCTTGTTGTAAAGCTCGAGAGCACCGTTCTTATCACCACTCATTTCTACAGCTGCTGCTTCACTCATAAGTGCAACCTGGCCAAGGTATGTACTCTTCTGAGCGTCATATACGCTCTTGTAGAGAGAAACTGCCTCAGCATAATTGCCATCATTATAAGCAATATCAGCAAGAATGAGTGCAGCCTTTGCTCCTGCATATTCCTTTACGCCGGGCTTACTAACAAGTGCATTAGCCTCTTCCTTGATTGTAGCGAGTGAAGACTCATAATTCTCATCATCGGCATCCATGACAAGATAACTATCATAATTTGATGAAAGAGTTGCCAGAGCTGTATCGACTTTACTCGACCCCTTACTTGAGACAAGTGTAATAATCACGGCAATCAGAATGGCAGCAAGAGCAACAACGCATGCTGCGATGATTACATTTTTATGAGTTGCTATCCAACCCTCGGTCTTATTGACAAGAACCTCACTGGTCGAGAACTTTTCTTTTTTCTTTGCCATTATTCTGTCCTTTGAGAAAGCGGAGTAGTAGTAACTCCGCCCTCTCTCAAATCATAAGATGATTAGTTCTTCTTCAAAATCTCTGCAAACGGATTATAAGTGTCGTCATCTTCCTTTGTGTCTGCCATGTACTTAGCCATCTCAGACTCCTGGCTGCGCTTGATCATCTCCTTGAGGGAGAGACTGAGCTTCTCAGCCTTAGGATTGATGTCGATAATCATTGCAGTGATAGGCTCACCAATCTTATCCTTGTAGCTCTCGAGAACAGAATCCTTGTACTCTTCATCAGGACCGACAAGCTGATACTTAGCAATAAGTCCTTCGATATCACCAAGAACCTTAACAAAGACACCGAAATCTGTGACTGAAGAAATTGTTCCTGTGATAGTTGAGAACTTCGGATATTCCTTGCTGAGTGTCTGCCACGGGTTACCGCTGAGCTGTTTGACAGAAAGCTTGATTCTCTTGTTCTCCGGTTCAACTTTTGAAACACAAACTTCAATTACATCGCCTTCCTTGCAGAACTGATCCATGCTCTTGATTTTCTTTGTCCAAGAAACATCGTCAATATGCAAAAAACCGTCGATACCTTCTTCAAGGTTGATGAATGCACCACTATTTGTAACCTTTACAACAGGTGCCTTGATTGTCTTACCAACTGGGAAGCGCTCTTCGATTGTATCCCAAGGATTCTCTTCAAGCTGCTTGAGACCGAGAGAAACTCTCTTGTGGTCGAGGTCCCATCCGAGAATCTTTGCTTCAACTACATCACCAATCTGAGCAAAGTCTTTCGGGTTTGTAATCTTCTTTGTCCAGCTGAGTTCAGAAATGTGAGCAAGTCCTTCGATTCCGGGTTCGATTTCAATGAAGATACCGAAGTTAGCAATCTTTGTGACAGGCTTTTTGATAACATCGCCAATCTGATACTTCTGGTCGAATGTTGACCATGGATCTGGCTCCATTGCCTTAAGTGAAAGGTTAATCTTCTGTGTAACAGGATCGATGTTGATAAGCTTGAGCTGTACAATCTGACCCTTCTTAACAAAATCCTTTGGTCTAGCAACGTGACCCCATGACATGTCGTTGATATGCAACAGGCCGTCGAAACCACCGAGGTCGATGAATGCGCCGAATGATGTAAATGACTTTACAACACCCTGTACAACGTCACCAATATGAGCTGTTTCAAAGAACTGCTGTCTGTTTTCCTGAATCTTCTTCTCAAGATATTCTCTTCTTGAAACGACGCTCTTGAGCTTTGTTCCTGTGTGGAACTTGTCGATGATGAAGAAGTCTGTCTTTCCGATTAACTCTTCAGGATTTTCAACTCTTACGACATCTGCCTTTGACAGCGGGCAGAATCCCTTATAGTCAGCGCCGAGGTCGACTTCGTATCCACCTTTGATAGTCTTGACGAATTTGCCGAGGACAGGTGTTTTCTCTTCACTTGCCTTCTTCAACGCTTCTGTCTTCTCTTTTGCCTCTGCTCTCTTCTTGGAGACAACAACCTGTCCCCTGCCGTTATCGAGCTTAAGAATTGTCAAGGCAACCTTATCTCCAATTTTCGGGAGTTCGATAAACTCATCAACTGGAACTTGTCCCTCTGACTTGTACCCAATGTCAACCAGGACAGTCTCGTCATTTGTCTGTACAACAGTACCGGTTACGATCTGACCGACTTCTAATTCTGGAATTGACATAAGATGCTGTTCTAAAATTGACTGCATCACTGATTCCTTTTCCATGCCACTTTCTCCTACTACTAAATTACCACGCTTAATGCTTTTGCATAGCACTATAGACTTTCTCACAAACGCCATCTATAGTCAAGTTGGTCGTATCTATATAAATTGCATTTTTTGCGACTTTAAGTGCCCCTACTTCCTTCTCTTTATCATTCTTGTCTCTTGCCTTAATAGATGACAGCACCTCTTCTAGTGTTACGCCACTCTGCTCGGAGAGTCTCCTTTTCGCCCTGACAAGTGGGTCGGCGTCGAAGTAGAATTTGTATTCTGCTTCAGGAAATATTACAGTTGTGGTATCTCTTCCCTCCGTCACAATGTTCATGCCCTTTGCCAGTGCTCTTACTTCTTCTGTCACAATTTCCCTCAGCCTCGGGTCAGATGAAACAGCAGAAGCATATTTATCAACAAGGGGTGTATGGAGTTCGCTTTCAACATCCACTCCGTCGAGACATATATTACCGTTTTCAACTGTAATTGTAGTTTTTTTTGCTGTTTCCAGTACTTTATCCCTATCGAGTGGATCAAGGTTTTGTTTAATCATCTTTAAAGTATATGCCCTGTAAAACGAGCCCGTATTCAGAAAATACCATCCGAGGTGAGTCGCTATTTTCTTTGCTATCGTGCTTTTTCCGCTTCCTGCAGGACCGTCTATTGCAATTACCATTATTTATCCCCCTTCTTCCTATTTATCGATACTGTTCTAACCTTTTTCGGACTAACTTTTTTCGAGTTGTTGCTGCCACTGAGGAGGCCGTTAATCTCATCCTTTGTAAGGTTACGCCATTCTCCAGTCTCAAGGTCTCCCAGCTCCACGCATCCTATTCTGATTCTTGTGAGGCTTTTGACATCGTAATTGAGGTAGCTGAAGATTTTTCTTATCTCCCTGTTCTTTCCCTCTGTCAGCGTTACCTTGATATAATCCTTTGTACGTGGAATAAGGTCATAGCGCTTGATGCGGTACGGTGTCGGCATGTCGATGTAGATGCCATCTAAGGCTTTATTGAGGTCGTCGAACTCAACGCTTCTATTGAGCTTTACTATATATTCCTTCTCAACCTCATAACGCGGATGCATCATCTTATTTGCAAAGTCTCCGTCGTTGGTGAAAATTAAGAGTCCCGATGATTCCTTGTCGAGTCTTCCGACATTGAAGAGTAGATTGTTGTCTCTGATTCCAATAAGGTCACGCGCGTACCTATCCTCATTCGGGTCGTAGTTTGTGCATACAAATCCCTTTGGCTTATTGAGAACTATGTAGTATTTTTCGTCGGGTAGCTCGATTGTCTCACCGTCAACCTGCACGATATCGTCCTCGTTTACCTTGACGCCCATCTCCTTAATCGTCTTGTTATTGACCATCACCCTGCCTTGCTGGATTAAATCCTCGCTAGCACGTCTCGATGCAACTCCACACTTCGACATATATGCCTGAAGTCTCATCGGAAATAATGAATTATCTTTATCACTCATTGAATAAATCTCCCTCTTCTTCCTTCATGAATTTCAATCTGTCCTTTTCGCTGAGCTTGGGTAGTTCTGCAATGGACTTGAGTTTAAACTCGTATAAAAATTTACGTGTTGTACAATATAAGCACGGGTGCCCGGGCTTATCGGCGCGTCCGTTTACCTTGATGTAATCCCTCTCCCTCAGGAGCCTCACGATACTGTCGGACTGTATTCCCCTAATCTTATCGATTTCAGCTCTTGTTACAGGCTGGGAATAGGCAACAATGGATAAGGTCTCTAGGGCAGCACGACTAAGGCGCTTATCAACCTTACGGCCGTAACTCTGCCTGAGACGTGGATATAGCTCCGGAACGGGCTGGAAGGAATAGAGTTCCTCTTCCTCTAATAGGAGCATTCCCGAGTTCCTTTCCTTGTAGTTCTCGCTGAGCTCCCTTAGCGCGTCGATAACATCATCCTTATCAACACCACTGAGCTCACTTATTCTATCCTTACTTAGAGGCGTGTTCTCGATAAAGAGAATAACTTCAACAAGTTTTGCTTCTTCTGATAATCTATCACCACTCATCGTCATCCTCCAATATCACATCGTCCTCTTCGCCGGTATATTCGTCCCCGTCGTCATCGCCTTTTTCTTCTTCCTCTTCCCTCTTGTTCTTTTTCTCTGCAATCATGTCATCTAGCTTCTTACCGGCGTCTCCTGTAAGAATGGAGAAATCCTCCTCGTCCTGGAGATTCTCCCTTTCGTAGATATCAGCTTCCCTATCATAGATGTCGGCCAAGTCCGGATCCCAGTCCTGAGGTCTCTTCTTAATATAGATCTTTCCCCATAGTTCGTCCTGCCTGAAGAGTATAGTCCTATCCTTTGCAGCTTCAAGAATTGAGAGGAATGCACATATTACATGTAAAGGATTGGAATAATCAACAATTAAGTCCTCAATTGTGATTTCATCCCTTTCGTCGAGTAGCTCTGCCATAAGTGCCCTCTTCTCCTTGACTGAAACACTCTGGTAGATATTGAATATCTTACTCGGCGGAGTCTTAGCCAGGATATTGGAGAATGTACGGCATAAATCTTCAAGCGTTACATCCTTGAAGAGCTCCTTATCTTCAAAGGGAAGCGCAAAGAAGTTTTCCCCACGCTCGATATAAAGCCTTCCGGATTTATCTGCACCCGTTAGAAGATCCGTATACTTCTTAAACTTCTGATAGTCAATAAGCCTATCGACAAGGTCCTGCCTCGGATCCTCATAGTCATCGTCGAGCACAGTCTCTTCAGGAAGGAGAAGCTTTGTCTTTATATACAATAGCTCAGCAGCCATTCTGTAAAAGTCTGATAAGTCTTCGATATCTGTTTTATTATGCTCTATGTACTCAAGAAACTGTTCTGTTATTAAAGAGATAGGAAGATCATATATGTTGGCGTCATTCTTACTTATAAGGAACAAAAGCAGGTCCAACGGCCCGTCGAAGTCTTTCTTGTCTGAGAGTATTCCCGGCACATGAAAGCTCTTCTTCTCTTTTCTATCCAATAGTGCATCAAATGATTCCGCCATGGCTGAATTATAATAAAAAGACGGACATTTTCACAACACATAAAAAACTACCCCATTTCTGAGGTAGCATAGAAATAATAACTTCCGTTATTAGAAAGCGTAGTTGACGCCAACATAAGGACGAGTGTAGAAGCTAGCAACTCTAACCTTGTTGTTATCGGTCTTTACAGTAGCCTTCAGGCTTTCTGTTGTGTTGACAAAGAAATAACCGAATGTTGCACCAGCTTTGAGTGAGAAGTTCTTGTTGATTCTATAAGCCAATTCTGCTCCAGCATTGACACCGAATGCAAAGTTGTTGAGCTTTTTATTCACATCATCACTGTCTTTAACTTTATAAACATGGCCACAGAGCATCTCTACACCTGCAAGTGCAGAAAGTGTCATGTTGTCGCTGAGATGAACTGTGTACTTTGCATCAAGTGCCAGATCGAAAGCAGCATGTGTTGTTGAGCCTGAAAGCTCTTTATATTTATCGTCGGTTTTTACAGTTGACTTAACAAATACACCAACTCCTGCATTTGCTCTGATTCCCCAGTATTCGTTAAAGTTGTAGTCAACGTTGACGTTGAATGCCGGACCCAAGTTCTTATAACGATAGACATATGTCGACTTTGTGTTGCCTACGGTTGTAGTTGATGTTTTTTTGAACTTATCAATTCCAAATCCAGCATCAAAACCTACTGCAAAACCACTGTTGCTTTTTGCTGAGACACTTGCAACAACAAGTACTAATACCATTAAAACTGCAATTAATTTCTTTTTCATTTTCTTCTCCTTAAAAAGGTACCATAAAAGTAGTTATCTACTCATTCCTTGTCAATATAAAATATTAGATAAAAATAATATCCAGTACAAAATCATACAGTAGTTAAAAATATTGGATAATGTTTGTGTTGTAAAGCAATTAACCTTCGAACTGATCGAAGTATTTGTTGATTTCCCTCAAAAGAACCTCGGGAATGCCGATCATCCTTATCTTCATGCTGTCCTGAAATTCGTATGATATCTCGCCATTGTCGAGGAGGGAGAAAGTATAATGAGCGACAAGAGGTTTTTCTTCCTCGATGTGGAGCGAGTCGAGGACAATCGGTTTGTCGGAAAAAACGGAGAATAGATAGAATGTGCCGACAGGGTCGAAGGATGCGTCCTTGTACTTTGTGTCAGCGTTGAAGTATATAGTCTCTTCTTTTTTATCATCCTCATCATCGTTCTCAATCAAAAAATCTTCGGAGATAATCACACTTCTGTATTCTGCATCCTTTCTATTATATAACCTGTACTTCATGGAGATAGAGACAGTTATCTTTGCAGCAAAGACAGATGGAAGCAGTAAAAGTAACGTAATTGATAGAATTAGAAGTTTTTTCATACAAAATTGAGGACCTCAAAAGAATATATATTCTCAAGGTCCTCAGTCAATTGGTTTTTATCCGCTTTTATTCTGTTTTTGCTTCTTCTTCCGCTTTTTTGTCGGGGAACATTTTCGCCCTTACCTCGGCATCAAGTGACGACGTAAAATCGGGGTTCTGCTCAAGGTACTCGAGAGTCTTGTCTCTTCCCTGCCCTATCTTCTCGCCGTTGTATGAATACCATGCGCCACTCTTCTCGATGAGGTTGAGTTTTGTAGCGGCGTCTAAGAGGGAGCCCATCTTCGATATTCCGCTTCCGAACATGAGGTCGATTTCGCACTTCTTGAACGGAGGTGCAACCTTGTTCTTTACAACCTTTACCCTGATACGGTTACCTGTGAGTTCATCTGCATTCTTTCCGATAGACTCTATTCTTCTTACATCGAGTCTTACGGAAGCGTAGAACTTGAGGGCATTACCGCCTGTTGTTGTTTCAGGGTTGCCGAACATAACGCCAATCTTCATTCTTATCTGGTTGATGAAGATTATGGTCGTGTTAGATTTAGCAAGTATACCTGTGAGCTTTCTGAGAGCCTGTGACATTAATCTCGCCTGAAGACCCACGTGGCTGTCACCCATATCACCTTCGATTTCGGCCTGTGGCGTGAGGGCTGCAACGCTGTCGACTACGATGATGTCGATTGCGCCGCTTCTTACGAGTCGCTCTGTTATCTCAAGTGCCTGCTCGCCGTTATCTGGCTGTGATATCCATAAGTCGTCAATATTGACTCCCAGGTTCTTTGCATATACTGGGTCAAGTGCATGCTCGGCATCGATAAATGCTGCAATTCCGCCTTTTTTCTGACACTCGCTGATTGCGTGGAGAGCAAGTGTTGTCTTACCTGAAGACTCAGGCCCGAATATCTCGACTATTCTTCCCTTCGGGTATCCACCTACTCCCAGTGCCTCGTCAAGAAGTATTGAGCCCGATGGAATTACATCAACGTCCAAAACATCCTTGTTGTCCCCGAGTTTCATCAACGAACCCTTACCGAATTCCTTGTCTATCTGTAGTCTTGCTGCTTCAAGCGCTTCACGCCTTCCGTTGGTATCAGGAGTACCTGTGTTGTTGTTTTTTGCCATATTTTCACCTCATATCTATATAGGTCAAAGACCCGCCTTATTTGTCAAAGTTTTTTCTCTATTTTTCGTAAATAAATGTTTCGGGTCCGTCGTTAGTATAATTTATCATCATATGGGCACCGAAAACACCCCTTTTAACATTTATTCCTTCTCTAGTGAGTATCTCGATTGCCTTATTGTAGAAGACTTCGGCCTCCTCTCCTCCCATCGCTTTCGATAGCGAGGGCCTATTGCCGCTCGATAAATCAGCCATAAGCGTGAATTGACTAATGAGCATGATTTCACGCGACCTATCGAGAATAGAATAGTTCATCCTTCTGTCATCTTCCCCACGGTATATTCTGAGCTTAATTATCTTCTGGAAGAACGGGAGGATATCTTCCTCTTTATCGCCCATCTCAACACCGTAGTAGACAAGGAGGCCCTCATCCATAGCGCTGATCAATTCTCCCTCCACAGTGCATGAGGCATTCTTAACTGTTTGTATTATTGCTTTCATCGATAATCTCGTATATCTCGTTAATAAAACCGGGCTTATTGGGAGCTGAGAAGAACTGCGTTCCCATGACAGCAAGAGTGACGCCGGACATATAAAGGCTCTTTATGTTGCTCTTTCCAATACCGCCGTCAGCTTCAATTAAATATGTGTATCCCTCGTCCTGACGCCTTAAATCAAGTTCGCTAATCTTTTTGAGTGTGTACGGGATAAACTTCTGCCCGCCCCAGCCGGGATTGACCGTCATCACAAGTACATAGTCTACGATATCGAGGACAGCCTCTATATTCGATACGCTTGTTCCTGGATTTATCGCAACCCCTGCGCTTGCGCCTCCTTCCTTAATCATGTTGATACACCTGTCAAGGTGATTAGTAGCCTCAGCATGTATTGTTATGATATCACTTCCGGCATCAAGAAAGGAGGAAATGAAGTTCTCAGGCTTTTCAACCATAAGGTGGGTGTCGAAAATGAGATCGCTCGTCTTCTTGAGGTCTTTAACGAACTTTGCGCCGAATGTAATCTGCGGGACGAAGTGTCCGTCCATGACGTCAAGATGAACATAGTCGCATCCCGAGTCGCTGATTGCCCTCAGTGCCTCGTTTGCATAAGCGAAGTCCGAAGCCAGGATAGATGGAGAAATAGCTAACTGTCTGTTACACATACTCATGTGAGATATTATAAGTAAGTAAATCTCTTTGTTCTACACTTTTTCTCAAGTCCAGGTATGCACAAAATCTCCATATTAATTTATTTGCATTTAGTCTTTTTTGTGTTATATTATTCACAGATATAAGAACTTCCGAGCAGTCACATGCCCGGGATTTCTTTTTTTGTCAAACTTATATTACGGAAAATTGGTGGTAAGTATGATTGATTTGAAATTATTGTTACAGGAAGAAAAAGGACTAGGGAAGAACCCCTACTATTCATACAAAGTATCCTCACTTGAAGAGATGAACTCTTCAATCCTTGCAATGAAGAAAGTCGAGACGAAGGAGAGCTTGAGGCAGGATGCCATAAGCATGGAGTATGAGCACAGCGACTCCATTGTCCTGAGCTTTGTTGCAGGAAGAATTAATCTCTTACTTAATCCCCATGAGGCTCAGATAAGGCTTAATAACCTTATGAACACCTTCCATGAAAAGCACAACTATGACTGTGCTGAATTCATCGCAAAGACCATTCTCGATACTAGTGAAGTACCAAACCCATTGAGGGTCCTGGGGGAGATTGCAGAGTCGAGAGGCGACGAGAAAAAGAAGTGGGAGTACTACGAGCGCTACGTCAAGTGCAACAGCAATGACACAGACCTTATCGTCCTTGTTGCCGACAACTACGAAAAAACAGATAAAAAGACAGCAAAGAACTACTATCAGAGAGCTCTCAATCGTCTTCTTGTCACACCCGACAGCCAGAAGACAAAGTCCGTCTTCAAGAAACTTCTTGAGAACGGTACTTCAGATTTCTCATTCTACTCCACATACCTATCTAAGAACGGAAAGAATGAATTGACACATGAACTCGGGAATCTCCTTTTAGATTATCTCTATAAGGAGAAGGAAGGTTTTAATGATGAAACAACTCCGATTGTAAGAAGAAAGAATATCGAGAATATCATAGAAGTAATCAGAACACTTCTATCAATCAAACCCGATGATGCCGAGATAAGAAGTAAGCTTGGGGAAATACTTAAGGAACGCTACGGTAAGTCATCGCGCTACATCGACTGCTCGAAGCACTTCGATGTAACAAAGGAATCAGCAGATCCTTTGAAGGCCCTCGATGATTTCTTGAAGAACATCGCTTACTCGAAGAATACATATGTCCTTCAGAATGCAACAAAGAAGGTGGGGCTCATAACAGATGTGTCGGCTCAGGGAATGCTCTGTGTGAAGTTCTCGACTCGTCCCGGCGACGAAGTGAAGATCAGCATATCTAATGCACTCTCGTCCCTCACCGCCCTCTCCAATCAAGATATTAGAGCAATCAAGAAGGGAAAGAAGAGCGAAGTCATCAAGGAGAAGATCTACTCTGAGGGTGGAATCAGTTGGCTACTTGAGACTATGCTTATCTCGTCTCCTAACAAGTCCTGCCAGATTAAGGACATGAAGGATGAACTTGTGCCGTCAATACTCAGCGAGAAGGAATGGGACAGTGTTAGTAAGAGCCTGAGGCAGAATGCACTCGATAATCCTTATATCGACATAATCAACAAGAATACATTCCACCTTAGGGATTATCCTCTCACTCGTGAAGAGAGAATGTACGATTCGTTTATCGGCTATAAGGACTTCTCGAAGCGTGTTGTTGCAGTTATCGAGAACAGTGAAGACTTAATCGACATCAAGAGCGACTCATTCTTGGAGATGGTCAATTACTTCTCTTCGTTCCTTAAGGATGAGAAGAACCTCTACTACAACAGAATCGAGGCACTACTTGTTGTCGAGATGATGAGTGAGAAGGGAGTTCCGGTACAGGCAGAGCTCTCCTTCAGGGACCTCTATGATTCATTATCCCTTATCGAAAGAAAGGCTGTTTACGAGAACCTCAGCTGCAAGGCGACAAAGAAATACTATGTCGACCTCGTTTGCGACAACGATAAGAAAGCATATGATGTACTCGAACTGATCTTCCCCGTCAATCCTACAAAGGAACTTATGAAGACGATGCAGAGCGTTAATAAGCGTAAGTTTGACGAATATATGTCACGTACCCTTTCCGACTACAAGAACAATCTTATTTCATTCTGTTTCTTTGTAGAGAATAAGGTTGGTAAAGAAGAATTGAAGACAGCAAAAATTACTGAGAGCGAATTTATCCTTTCGCTACTCAACTGTTTATCGACTCTATATTCATCCTACTCCGATGACAGGCAGCGTAAGGCTATAAGAGACAGCCTTGTGCAATCGGGGCGCTTAGAGGGGTATTTAAAGAAAGCAACGGAAGATGAACTCAAGAAGCTTGCTTCCCACCTAGTTTGGAACCCGGGTCTTACAGATGATGAGAAAGCTAGCTACAAGAAGTTAATCTCATCCCGCTACCCTTCATTTGACTTCGGTGAAAAGGAAGAGAAGGAAGAGGAAAAAGTAGAAATTTCCGTCATGAGAGGATTCATGTGCACTAAAGCAAGTTTTGATAAGAAGCAGGCGGAACTTGTGGATATAAAGGAAAATCAGATTCCGTTCACACTCCATGAAATCAAAACTGCACGAGAACTCGGTGACCTCAGAGAAAACAGCGAGTATCAGTACGCTAAGGATCACAAAGTTTTCCTTGACAGGGAATTTGAGAGACTCGCAAACGAATTGAGCTCTGTTAAGATTATGGCGCCGAGCGATGTTCTCGATAACAGAGTCGGTTTCGGTACCCGCGTTACGCTTCTCGACGAGAAGAGCAACGAAGAAAAGACCTACTCCTTCTTCGGTAGGTGGGAGTCCGATCCAGATAAAGGCGTTATCGATATCAACGCACCTATCGGCCAGAGTCTTATCAACCACACAACTGGCGACGAAGTTGAATTTGTAAACGGCAGTATTAGTACTAAATATAAGATTCTCAAAATAGAGAAACTTGAATTCTAAGAATTAAGGGGCTCCGACGGGGCCCCTTCTCTCTTATTCTTCTCTATCGTAATAACGCTTGAGATAGCTTTTCTTGAAACTCTCGAACCTGTCTTCTCTAATTGACTCTTTGATGCGCTCGACAAAGTGATAGAGATATGTAAGGTTATGCTCTGTCGCAAGCATTCCTCCGAGCATTTCGTTGCATCTGATGAGGTGATGCATGTAGCCGCGTGAGTATTCACGACATGCTGTACACGTACACCCTTCGACAAGCGGGCCTTTATCAAATTTGTACTGGGCCTTCTTGAGAGTTAGTAGCCCGTCATCTGTAAAGACAGCACCGTTACGTGCAATGCGGGTTGCTAGTACACAGTCAAAGAGGTCGATTCCGTTTTCAACGCAATAAAGGATGTAGTCGGGACTTCCGATTCCCATTACGTATCTCGGCTTCTCTTCAGTAATATACTCTGCTGTGTAGCTCAGCATATCTCTGAACTCCTGCCAGGTCTCACCAACGGAGAGCCCTCCTATCGCAACACCGGGAAAGTCCATTTCAGATATCGTAAGGGCACTCTCCTTCCTCAAGTCCTTGTAGAAGTTTCCCTGACATATTCCGAAGAGGTTACCTCTAAATGAATCGGAGAGTCTCTTTCTCTCCTCGAGGCACCTCTCGGCCCAGAGCTTTGTTATCCTCCATGCTTCCTTCGCCTCCTTATATTCAATCCTCGGCGGAGTACATACATCGAGGCACATTGCGATATCACTTCCGATAGTCTTCTGTATATCAACAACCTTTTCGGGTGTGAAGATATGTCTAGAGCCGTCGATATGGCTCTGGAAGGTTACACCCTCCTCCTTGATTTTTCTCAATCCTGAAAGAGAGAAAACCTGGAAGCCACCACTGTCAGTTAGAATATTGCGGTCCCATGATGAAAAGTTATGGAGTCCACCGTATTCCTCGAGTACCTCCAAACCAGGTCGGAGGTAAATATGATATGTGTTTGCGAGAATTAGGTTATATCCTATCTCCCTAACCTTATCGTGATAGATTCCCTTGACTGTGCCGTTTGTTCCAACAGGCATGAATGTGGGGGTTTCAACGTCCCCGTGCGGGAGGTGAACGATACCGATTCTTGCCTTACTGTCCTTACTTCTTTTTATTTCTGTATATATACCCATATTAAACTCTCTTACCACCTTCGTTGATTATTACTGCGATAGCTAATGTAGAAACTACAGGTAACACTACCGCCATTATTGGAGGAAAAGCTCCCTGATGCGCGAAAATAGAGAATACCATATCTGAAACATAATAAACAACAGCAACGCATAGTGATTCGACGACTGCGAAGAGAAGAACATTCTTCTTAATGTTGTAGTCGAATGCTGCAGAGATTGAGAGCAGGAGGAGTATGGATAGAGGCGCGAATAAAGTTCTGAGGTAGTCCGTCGCCTTCTCCTGCCATGCTTCACGCTGTGTTGTCTTGAGGCGCGATAGGTACTCAAGCGCGCGTGGGATACTCATCGTCTCAACATTTATGTTTTCAGCCTTAAAATAATCAGGCTCTACTGTCAAATCATCAAGAGTAAGAGATGAGTAGTGCTCAACATTGAATTTACCGTTCTCATCTCTGGAATAGACTGTAGCATTATTCATCGTCCAGCATCCGCCAGTGTAATTGCCACTAAATGCAGTCACCCTCTTCTCGAGTTCTCCGTCAACTTCTTTAACGACAATTGGGGAAACTATCCTCTCGTCATAATCGACATAGCGCGATGTGTAGATGACGTATCCGTTATCTGCCTTAAGGACTATATTTCTGCTGTCCTGTGTCGACTCGGCCCCGAATAGCTCCTCAGCCTTTCTTACTCTTGCGCTCTCGAGTGCCTTTAAGGCCGATTCATTTATGATGAAACCGAAGAGTGTCATAACAAGGGCAAGAAGAAAAATCGGAAGAAAAAGCTTCCATTTACTTATTCCTGCATTAAGGAGTGCTATACGCTCGTTGTTGGCGCTTAGCGTTGACTGGAAGTATGTAGAAGCAAAGAGAAGAGATATCGAAAGAACCATCAAGAAGTACTGCGGAATGCAGAGAAGTGCGTAAGCAAATACATCGATGAACGGAACACCACCTGTTATTATCGAATCCATCCTTTGAAAGAGTTCAACTCCCGCTAGAATCAGGGAAAAAACAAGAACAGCAATAACGGTGGTCTTAAGTATAGATTTGATGATGTAACTATTAAGTGTTATTTTCAACTTCTGCCCTTCCTATTTGTGTAAATTAGAATAAGTGCGAGAGAAGCTATCAAAATATCGGGGAGAAGTATGAGGATATAGGGGCTGAATGTTATGTCGAAAATGAGAAGCTGCACAGCAAAGAGCATATACCAATAGGCTACGGCAATCAGAATTGCAATTGCAAACCCCGTAAGTTTACCGTGTTTCACCCTTATGTTTGAAAGTGGGAGCGTAAGGAGCGTCAAAACAAAGCATGCAAGAGAGAGTGCGCATTTCTTTGTGAGCTCACTCTTATAGTACTGGCCGTAGAAATTGACAGGAAGGCCTCCCATGCTTTTCACAATTTCAAACCGGCTTTCAATCTGTGATATTTCACTATCTGACAAAGTCTCACCATCACTACTCTTTATGATACTGCTTACAGATAAAAGATTGTCTTCGATTGTTTCGTAGTATGATTTTCTATCTTCATTCTGTTTTTTGTTGCGCTCTTTAATTACTTTACTCAAGTCCCTCGACGAGAGATTTACAGGACTTGTGGATGTAAGGGACGGGATCTGGGACGAGAAATCGAGATAGAATGTCGCCTTTTCGCTTGTTGCGTAGGAAAAGTTACCGTCACTCGATACATCATTAATGAGTATCTCGGGATTAGAAAGCGTTAAGGCATAGACAAATGATACGGGGTCGATTATCTCGATTGTCCCGCTTTTACTTATTACTGTCTTTTCGTAGTCCCTCTCATCCTTTGTGAGGAGCACAATATCTTCAATTGTGTTACCTTCGGCATTACCATTTGAAAGGATTACCGACCCGATGCTGTTTGTCGAGTTGCTCTCTATCTCCATTGTAGGCATTTCAGCCATGAGGACGGCGAGTTTATCTCGGTAGATGACACTTGTGTACGGCTGAAGTACATCGGAGACAAGGAATGTACATAGCGAAAGAAACAATGAAAGCACTATGAGCGGGGAGTATATACGCGTCCTCGAGAGGCCCAGGCTTCTCAGTGCTAAAAGTTCGTTAGATGAGCTCATATCACCAAGAACCATGCTTGATGCCGTAAGGGTTGCAAACGGAAATGTATATACAAGAAACTGGGGCATATATAAGAGGACCATTTCCACCATACTACCCAGTGATATATTCTTAAGTAGGATTTTCTGTACAAGGAGAAGAACTGAATTAACAAAGAATACAACAAAGAAAAATAGAAAAGATACGGCGAAGTTCTTCAAAAATTCCTTTGTTACATATCTTGAGAGAAGAAATGATGAATGCGACACTCTCATCTACTTCACTCCAGTTGAACCGAACCCTCCTTCTCCTCTGGAGGTTGCACTAAGTTCATCCGTTTCAATAAAACTGCTTCTCAAAACTGGAGAAACAACAATCTGGGCTATCCTGTCGCCATTATAAACTGTGTAATCCTCATCGCCCAGGTTGATGAGATTCACCCCGATTTCGCCGCGGTAATCGCTGTCGATTGTCCCCGGGGTGTTGAGGACTGTAATACCTTTTTTTAACGCAAGTCCACTGCGGGGTCTTACCTGAATTTCATATCCAAATGGAATTTCGGGAAACAACCCCGTAGGAACAAGCTTATGTTCGCCTTTCTTAAGAGTTATAGGAGAAGAGAGATAGGCGCGTAAATCCGCACCTGCTGCGCCCTCCGTCTCATAGACGGGAAGAGAAACGCTCTCACTCTTCTTCTTGAATCTTATTATAGGCGCCACAATTAGTTATCCTTCTTTTCTCTCTTATCGAAGTTTCTGTCTTTGTTGAAAGGACGGCGTGAGTTATTGTTTCTCCTTCTATCCGGAGTTCTCTTTCCCTTCTCCTGGTCCTTTCCTTCTTCCTTATTGTCGTCAGAACCATCGCCCTCACCGTTGTCTTCAAGAGCATCGATGTATGAGAGGTTGAGTCTTCCCATTCTGTCGATTTCGATAAGCTTTACATCAACTTCCTGGCCGACCTGGAGAACATCAGAGACATTCTTTACCCTGCCCTTACCCAGTCTTGAGATGTGGCAGAGACCTTCCTTTCCGGGAAGAATTTCAATAAATGCACCGAAGTCAACGATTCTTACAACCTTACCGTGATAAATCTTTCCTTCCTCTGGCTCTTCAACAATTGAGAGAACTAGTCTCTTTGCTTCCTGAGCACACTGGTTGTTCTTACCGTAAATCATGACTGTTCCATCATCATCGATGTTAATCTCGGCGCCGCTCTGCTCAGCAACACTTCTTATTGTCTTTCCGCCTGTTCCGATGACAGCACCAATCTTGTCCTCAGGAACCTTGACTGTGAGAATCTTAGGAGCGAGCTCGCTTATTTCACTTCTCGGTCCCGGGAGCGTTTCAGCCATGATTGAAAGGATGTGCATTCTTCCTTCCTTAGCCTGATTGAGTGCCTTTCTCATGATTTCAGGTGTAACACCTGCAATCTTGATATCCATCTGGAATGCTGTGATACCGTCCTTTGTACCTGCAACCTTGAAGTCCATATCACCAAGGTGATCTTCTTCTCCGAGGATATCTGACAAAATTACATACTTCGAGTAGTCTGCACCCTCTGTAATTAGGCCCATAGCAATACCTGCAACAGGCTTAGAGATAGGAACACCTGCATCCATGAGGGAAAGACATCCGCCGCAGACTGAAGCCATTGATGAAGATCCGTTCGACTCCATAATCTCGCTGACGACTCTTACTGTATATGGGAAAACATCCTTCTTAGGCACAACTGCCTCAAGTGCACGCTGTGCAAGGTGGCCGTGTCCGATTTCACGTCTTCCTGTTGTAAGTCTTCCGCACTCACCTACAGAATACGGAGGGAAGTTGTAGTGGAGCATGAAGTTTGAATATGTCTTCTCGCCGTCAATGTTGTCGAAAAGCTGTTCGTCATTGACTGTGCCAAGTGTTGTAACAGCAAGTGACTGTGTCTCACCACGTGTAAAGAGTGCTGAGCCATGTGTGCATGGAAGTACTCCGACTTCGCATGTGATAGGCCTAATCTCAGTTACCTTTCTGCCGTCTGTTCTGACGCCGTCGTTGAGAATTGAAGAGCGGAGAATGTTGTATTCCATATCCTCGAACATCTTGTCAACCTGCTCTTCTCTTCCGCTTTCCTCAGCAATAAGAGACGAGAACTTCTCCTTAACTTCTGAGTGGACGTGTGAAAGTGCATTACCACGGTTCATCTTACCTTTAACAAAGCTTGCTTCCTTCTCAAGTGGGTATGCATATTCCTTAACTGGTTCCATCCAGCTAAGGTCTTCTTCCTTGATTTCCATCAAAGGAAGCTTCTCCTTGCCACAAAGTTCGCGCATCTTTGTCTGTGCCTCGCAGATTTCTCTGATGACAGGCTGAGCTGTTGCAATTGCGTTGAGCATATCGTCTTCGCTTACTTCATGTGCACCGCCTTCAACCATTGTGATCCCGTCATGTGTACCTGCGACAACGATGTCGAGATCTGACTGCGGGATTTCCTGGAATGTCGGGTTGACAACAAACTTGTCGCCGATTTTTGCAACTCTCACAGCTGCAATAGGACCGTAGAACGGAATATCTGAAATTGTGACTGCACAGGATGCTGCGTTGATTGCCACGATATCAGGAGTATGTGTCATATCTGACGAAACTACTGTCGGAACAATCTGTATTTCTCTTCCGAATGCCTTGTCGAATAGCGGACGCATAGGTCTGTCGATAAGACGGGAAACAAGAATTTCCTTATCCTTCGGCTTACTTTCTCTCTTTAAAAATCCTCCGGGGATCTTTCCTGCTGCATAGTACTTCTCGTTGTATTCAACAGATACCGGTACATAATCAATAGGCTCGCTTGGTGCCTCTCCGCAGCAGACAGTCGCGATGACGACACTTCCGGCATAACGAGCAAAAACACAACCGTTAGCCTGCTTACCAATCTTGCCTGTTTCAAAGACAAGGTCTGTCCCGCCGACTGTTACTTTTACTGATGTTACGTTTGACATAAAAACCCTTCTTTCTTTCTTTTATAGTTCTTTTTATAAATGTTTAAAGCCAGAGATGACTCTGGCTATTATTTCTTTTATTTTCTGATTCCAAGCTGAGCAATCAGTGTTCTATATTCATCGATGTCTCTGTTCTTGATGTAGGCAAGAAGTCTTCTTCTCTGACCGACAAGCATCAAGAGTCCTCTTCTGGATGCGTGATCCTTAGGGTTGAGCTTGAAGTGACCCTGGAGGTCATTGATTCTTGCTGTGAGAAGTGCAACCTGTACCTTTGCATCTCCTGTGTTTGCTGTGTTTCCACCGAACTTCTCGATGATTTCTTTCTTCTGTTCACCTGTTACCATTTTCTTTCTCCAAAAAACAGATTGAGTCTAATTGTCTGCCTCTATCAAGAAGAGAGAATATTTCTTCTTCAATCGAGTATATCTTAAGGTCAGTGTTTCCTACTTCAACCTCGACTTTACTCTTTTCTCCCGAAATAAACTCAACTTCTCCCCAATACACTCCCGGTGGCGGCAGAAGCTGTTGGATTGAAGACAAACTAATAACCAGCATATTTGAGTCAAGACTGTAGGTTATAGGCATCAGGTCAACTCTATATGTCCGGCCGGTAAGAGATGGAATACATCCAACCTCACCATTCTCTATCACCCTTCTTACAAGAGTTGACGAGATTTTCTCTCCACCCTCGGTAAGAATTGATTTTTCTATCAGAACCTCTACATCTTTTCCATTCTCAAGAAAGAGAGGCTTGAGGTCCTTTGCTGAAGCGGAAGAGCGGGGACAACCAAATCTGAAATCCTCACCTACCACTATCGCACGGGGATTCAATGATGACGAAAGCATCTTTATAAATCCACTAGCTGAAATTTTACTGAAATCAGATGAAAAGTCAATTATCACAAAGAAATCAACACCCATTTTTTCAGCGTTTTCTTTCCTTAGCCGGAGGGTATCAACATTTTTCGGCTTATCTGTTTTGGGATTAATGCTGAATGTTATCAAAACACGCTTCGAGTGGGGATATTTCAGCGCCAATGATGCCATATCTTCTAAGAGCTTCTGGTGGCCCTTATGCATGCCGTCAAAGACTCCGATGGTGAGTATAGAATCCTGGGAGAGAAGCATTTTACTTCCAATAAGTTCGTTAAATGATATTGTCGTCATAATGCCCTCGCCATAACCTTTATTTTCTCGCCATTTTCACAATAAGCATAGAGAGCGTCACCTATATATAGATAAGAATAAGGTCTCTCCATATTCTCCCCTCTTTCAATCCACTCGCGTTTTATCGTTCCGTTCTCAATTTCCTTTCTATGCTCTTCGGAAAAATAAAGAGAACCGAAAAGCCTTGTTTTTTCAAGTAGAGTTTGGGTATCTAAATCAAGGTCGAAAAGCGTGAAGGGCCCGACCTCGGTGCGCCTCAAAGATATAAGGTGGCCGCAGGAATTAAGCCTAGATGCTAAATCACGAGCTAGGGAGCGTATATAAGTTCCCTTACTCACCCTACAATCTATAACGGCTTCATCGCCCGATACCGAAAGAAGGTTTATGTTCTTTATCTCGATATCTCTCTCGGGCATCTCGATTTCCCTGTTTTTACGCGCTTCTTTATAAGCTCTTTTCCCGTCGACATGTATTGCCGAGTAAATGGGAGGTATCTGCTTCTGCTTACCCAGAAATGACGGAAGAATACTCTCTATCTCTTCTTTTGTAGGGATATTGTTAGACGTCTTTATAACACTTCCTTCTCTATCGAGAGTATCGGTTTCAATACCGAATTTTATTCTCGCCGTGTATCTCTTATCGAAAGAAGAGAATATGGGGTTGAGTTTTGTCGCGCCGCCGATAAGAACGATCATAAGGCCGGACGCAAACTTATCGAGTGTCCCTGCGTGCCCAATTTTTTCGCCCTTATATATCCTCTTATATTCCGATAGAGACGAGAAGGAGGTTATATCCTCCTTCTTATCACTAAGCTGTATTTTAAAGAGATTACTCATGAGATACTAACTCGTCGATAATTCTGTTCAGCTTCTCACCTTCTATATATGAGTTATCCTTGACAAAGGTCAGAACAGGCGTCTTCTTCGTATTCAAGAGTTTAGCAATTCTTCCCTGGATGAAACCCGAAGCACTATTAAGCGCCCTAACGGAGTTATCGAGGACGGAATTATCTGCAATATATGAGATATAAACCTTTGCCTGACTGTTATCTGGCGAAAGATCGACCTTAGTTACTGAAACAAGTGACGAAAGATTGTGGTTCTTCACCGCACCGCTCACGATGAGTGAAGAAACACCCTCTAGTATCTTATTCTCTAATCGACTTTGACTGAATTCACTCATCGAAGTTCAATGTCCTCTTAATCTCTTCGGTCTCGACTATCTCCAGGATATCGCCAACCTGTAAGTCCTGCCAGTTCTCGAGGCCGATACCGCACTCGAATCCTTCCAGTACTTCCTTTGCGTCGTCCTTGAATCTCTTGAGAGAGCTAATCTTTATCATATCCTTATTAATCTGGATACTGTCTCTGATAACCCTGACAAGGCTGTTGCGCTTGACCTTACCCTCAGTAACCATACAACCCGCAATCACGCCGACCTTAGGTACCTTGAATGTATCTCTGACTTCAACCTTTCCGATATCGACTTCCCTGGTCTCTGGCGAGAGCATGCCTTCCATTGCAGCCTTAATATCATCAACGACATCGTAGATGATGTTGTACTTCTTGATTTCGACCTTCTCTTCGTTTGCAAGTGCCTGTGCGCGAGGTGTTGGACGAACGTTGAAGCCGATGACAATAGCGTTTGAAGCGGAAGCAAGGGTAATATCACTCTCGATGATTGCACCCGCTGATGCACGAATGACATTGAGTTTGATTTCCGGTGTGCTAAGTTTCTCGAGGACTCCCGTAAGTGCCTCAACTGAACCCTGGACATCGCCCTTGATGACAACGTTGAAGTCTGTGATGTTACCCTCTTTAACCTTCTCGTTGAAGTTCTCAAGTGTAACTCTGCTTCTGGCACTACCCTCCCCGAGTCTCTCGAGTTCCTGGCGCTTCGAGGCAATGCTCCTGGCTGTCTTCTCGTCTTCTGTAACCTGGAACGGGTCACCAGCAGATGGGATGTTCGAGAGACCTATGATTTCAACAGGAGTCGAAGGACCGGCATCGGTAATCTTTCTACCGTTATCATCAAACATAGCTCTGACACGACCCGAGTATATTCCGGCAACATAGTAATCACCCTGGTGGAGTGTACCCTTCTCGATTATTACTGTTGCGACTGTTCCACGGCCCGGGTCAATCTTGCTCTCTAGAACCTTTCCCTGAGCTCTGCAATTCGGGTTAGCCTTGAGTTCGAGCATTTCGGCCTGTAAGAGGATTGTATCCAAAAGGTCGTCGATACCCAATTTCTTGAGTGCAGATATCTCGCAGTAGAGTGTAGTTCCACCCCAGTCCTCAGGCATTAACCCCAAGTCTGAAAGCTGCTGCTTTACCCTATCAGGGTTTGCTTCAGGAAGATCGCACTTGTTGATAGCAACAATGATTGGAACCTTTGCGGCCTTTGCGTGGTCAATTGCTTCCCTTGTCTGAGGCATGACACCGTCATTTGCAGCAACAACAAGTACTACGATATCTGTTACCTGAGCACCCCTAGCACGCATCATCGAGAATGCAGCATGACCGGGGGTATCAAGGAATACGATATCACCCTTACCAGGAACACTTACCTTGTATGCTCCGATATGCTGCGTAATTCCACCATACTCGCCTGCGACGACGTTTGTACTTCTGATTGCGTCGAGAAGCTTTGTCTTACCATGGTCGACATGCCCCATGATTGTAACGATAGGCGGACGCGGAACGAGGTCCTCTTCCTTGTCCTCTTCTGTTTCGATGACTGTTTCATCGTAGAGTGAGACAAGGTGAACAGAACATCCGTACTCGGAGGCGATAATCTCTGCTGTGTCGTGGTCTAAGGGCTGGTTGATTGTCACCATCATACCCATCTTGAAGAGCTTTGAGATAATATCACTTGCCTTGAGATTCATCTTCTTGGCAAGGTCACTTACCGTAATGTTCTCCATGATATCGATGCTTGACGGCACGGCAGCACGCTTAAGGTCTTCCTTTTTCTTCCTCAGGAGTGCAAAGTCGACCTCTTCGTCTCTATCCCACTTGCTGTCCTTATCCTTCTTCGAGCGCGAGGAAGAATTTCCAGTCTTTCTGTTTCCGTTTTTCTGATTGAGTTCAATCGGGCCACTCTGTCCAACCTGTGGTCTTCCCCCAGTCTGTCCGAAACGAGGAGTAAATCCTGTTTTCTGGCCGTTACGGTTGAAGCCGTTCTTATTCTGGTCAGGAGAATAGGAGCGAGGAGTAGATGGACGTGAGAATTGGTTCTGACCGTCGCGGTGGAACTGCTTTCCATCCTTCTGGAAGTTATTATTCCTTCCATATCCCTGATGGGGATTACTCATATTCCTGCCGCCGACAATACCCTGGACACGAGGTCTTTGGACAGTGTCGGTTTTTGGCTCGGGTGTAACTTCAGATGCGTGGATTATTACCGGACCTGAGTGAATTGTAGATTGAATACGGGTATTCTGGATATGCGAACCGTTACCCATAAAGGACTTACCATCAATTACTTGATTACGAACATTCTGCTGAGGCTTAGTCTCTAGAGCGGATGGCTTATTATCCTTCTTCTCCTCGGCAGGAGCAGCACTCTTCTGGTTTTCCTTTACTTTCACAACAGGCTTGACCACAGCCTTCTGCGGAGTCTTGAGCTTGACGACGACTTTTTTCTTCTCGCCACTCTCCTCCACATTCTGGCTCACAGTCTGCTTCTCCTCCTCTTTTGCTGGGGATGGGACATTAGCCTTTTTAATGATGTTAACTTTTACTTTGTTCTTTTCTTCAGTCATAATCACCTTTATTATTCTTCAAATTCAAACTCAGCACCGCAGTGAGGGCAGACAGTAGAGTCGGAAGGAACCAACTGATGGCAGACAGGACACTCGAAGGTATCCGACCCCTCATCCTCAGTTACAATTTCGACGTTATTTCTTACAGTGTCAATCTCTTCCTGGCTCAAGCCCTTGGACAAAAGTTCATCATTCGTATATTCGAAGAACTCTTCGATTGACCATATGTCTATATTATGAAGCTTATCAACAAGCTCTGGAGCAAAGCCACAATCTGTAATCGGAGTCTCATCCTCGGCAATTCCGATTTCCTTGTTTGTAAGTCCTTCATTCTGTACTTCTTCAGTGCTTTCTTCCTCTTCCCCTTCATTCTTGAAGAGCTGGCCTACGTTCTCATGGATAAGCATTGTAGACTCCATCTCATTAAACTGAGTCTTTGTCTTTACATCAATAATCCAGTCACAGAGAGCCTTTGCTAGCTTTACGTTGACACCACCCTGTCCGATTGCAAATCCCTGCTGGGAATCGTCGACGATGGCGATTGCGTACTTACTCTGAGGATCAACTTCAACAACCCTATTCACCTGTGCAGGAACAAGGGCATTGGCAATGAAGACAATCGGGTCGGAGTCATATCTTATGATATCAATCTTCTCGCCCTCGAGCTCGTTCATGATTGTCTTAATCTTCAAGCCGTCCTTACCGACTGCTGTACCAACTGGATCTGTGTCGCTCTTCTTTGTGTCGACTGCAATCTTTGTTCTGACACCAGCCTGTCTTGCAATTGCCTTGATTACAACAGAACCGTTATCGATTTCTTCTCTAAGCTGCTGCTCAAAGAGAACCTTCACAAATTCCTTACTTGAGCGTGAAAGATAAATCTTGACACCCTTCTTCTTTTTCCTGATCTTCCCTGTCTTTGGGTCTCTGACGCTCTCGTCGTCTCCCTTATCAACCTTTTCAACGTAGAAGCGAAGTGTGTCTCCAACTTCATAGTGCTCACGGCTCGACTGTCCCCTGAGCGGGAATACAGCAAGGTTTTCGTCGCCGAATCCGATATCTACAAACCAGTCCTGACTGGTCTTTCCCATCTTCTTGAGTTCCCCCTTTATAAGGGTGAATTCCATCTGCTTAGCCTTGAAGTAGGTCTTGTCGTCGCTGATTTCTCTTGTGACAGCCTGTCCGCGCTGCTTAGCCGACTGGACTGCCGAGTACTCGAATGACTTCGGGTCGAGGGAGATTTCGAGCTCGTCACCTACGTCGATTCCGCTGTCTACCCCTGCAAACTCCAATGCTTCATCAAGAGGAATCTGTGTAACAGCATTGTAGTAGTCCTCTTCATTGACGACTTCCTTCTTTGCAAATATCTCTACAAAGTACTGCTTTTTCTTATCACAGTAGAATTTAACTTCCACGTTTTCATCGGTACCGAACTTCCTCTTGTATGCCGACTTGAGCATGTCCCTGATAAGAGATGTAACTTCCTTGAGTTTCATATCACGCTCAAGCATCATCGAGTTTATCTCGCTAGTCAGATTAATCATTTTTTATCCTCCCAAGAATAATCAAGCTTAGCCTTAGCTATAGTATCATAATTGATTTTTATCTCGTCGCCGCTCTCTTTTGAATCTTCCATACTATATGACGAAAGAACAACAGATTTATCGTCGGCGCAGTTAATTATGCCTGTAATATATTGTGAATACTCTGTCGAGTAGAGTCTCACCCTCTTTGATGTAAATACAACAAACTCATATGTATCCTTGAAAGTCCTTCCGAGTCCCGGGGATGACACTTCAAGTGATAAATCCCTGTCCCCGAGTAAAACACTGAATCTCGGATAGAGGATATTGTATGCCTCCTCAAGCTCGTCGAGGGTAATATCGTGTTCGCAACTGTATAGGACAACGTTGATTTTCGTCGTCTCCCTACCCTCCGACCTCGAGACTTCAACTGTCTTGAGATTCAAGGATGAAACGAGATTCTCGACATCAATAAAGAGCTCTTTCTTTTCCATTGTGCTCGTAAGCATTCTTTTCCTCATAAATAAAGGGACTCGGTAAAACCGGTCCCTTTTAAATTACTTTAAATGAAACTATAAGTATAAATATACTTCTTTTCCTTTTCTGTCAATAGTGCATTCAGAGATTGAAACGACAAAGCTGAGATGATATGTTGATAAGTGAGACTGTATTCCGATTTTTACCATCTAAGAATTTTCTGCTTTGAAATCATATTTTCTCTTCAGTCTATTACGACAACTCTTCGGTAAGCACATATGCTACAAAGTTTGGCGTACGTAGTGTGAAACTGCAATAACATAACAAATTCAGTAATTAACATAAGATTTCCTCGGATTAACATATGAAATTTGCTAAATAACATAAGAAAATCGGAAGAATTCACAGGACTATAAGTAAAATGATTGAGATATTCGCCCCTGCTCTTAAAAGGCTGCAGGTTTGAGAGGCCCTATTTTACAGAATTGAACTGAAATTTACGCTCAAGAGAGCACGGGAACATTTATACACCACACGCCGAGGACTAGGAAGAGATTAGCAAGTATGTATGTAAGCATGATGATGAAGGATGTGTGCTTTTTCTCTCCCATAATTCCCCTAAGTGCGATTCTGGAGTCAGAATACATGAAGAGCATAACCCCGATAATGACAAGTATGGATGTCTTTATATATTTAAAGGAAAACACGGCAGACATACCGACAGCAAAGATATAAAGCGTGAAGGCATAGACAATTGCTGCATAGCCGTGCTTTATCTTGTTGTCGATGACATATTTGATAATCGCAAAGAAAGGAATGCCGAAGATGACCATACCGCCGATCATGGTATAAATATTGAGGCCGAAGAACGAAAAGTACATGACATAAATCATATGGCCGACACTAAATGATACGGCGCCTATAACAAAGCGTGAAAAGGGCTTTTTATAGAGGAGAAGAATATCGCCGAGGGTATAGAAAAAGGCAATCAAAAGAAGCATCCAGGGACGTGCGATAACACGCGGGAAGGCACGGGAGGCCGTAAAAAGCGTGAAGTAGAGTGACGGGATAAGAAAGCACTTTGTTATATCTCCCACTTTCTCCCTTTCGTAGAGTCGCCTATCGAGGTGGACAGCTGTAACAAGTGAACAGAAAACAACGCTGATTGTGAAAATCGTCACCTCATTCATTTTTTTCCTCTTCTATCTTCTTCTTCAATTCTCCCAGAAGCATCAAAGCTTCTAAAGGTGTCGATTGATCGAGGTCAAAGGCTTCTATCTCATCGATTATATCATCTGTAAGTGTAAGTGGTGTTGCTTCTTGAGTAAAGAGATTTCCTTCCTCATTGAAAAGCGAGTAATCGGCAAAATGCTTCTTCATGAATGAATTGGCTTCGTTGATTATCTCTCTCGGTAGTCCCGCGAGCCTCGCAACGTGTATACCGTAGCTCGATTTTGCAACCCCCTCCTCTGCTTTCCTGAGGAAGGTAATCTGATTCTTTTCTTCAAGAACCGCCATATGCAAAAGCTGTACGCCACTGTTGTCTAAATAGGCTAGTTCATGGTAGTGCGTACTAAAGAGAGTTATTGCATTAGCTTTCTTGAGGTAGTTCATAATTGCATAGGCAATGCTCATCCCGTCCTCGGTTGCAGTACCGCGCCCTATCTCGTCCATAATGACAAGGCTTTTCGGGGTCATAGAGAGCAGAATCTGGCTTGACTCACTCATTTCGACAAGGAATGTACTCTCGCCCTTCGAGAGGTTATCCTGCGCGCCGACACGACAGAAGATTTTGTCTGTAATTGGTATGATTGCTTTCTCTGCAGGGACGAAATAACCCATGTGGCTGAGAAGCGTTATAAGCGCTATTTCCCTCAGGTATGTCGATTTACCCGCCATATTTGGGCCGGTAACCAGGCTGAAGCGAGATTTAGATGACGAGAATGAATTTGGAACGTAGTTCTCAGTATAATCCTCGACAACGGGATGACGACCGTTTACTATATCCATCTCGCCATCCGCTATAATCTCGGGCTTAGTATAGTTTTTTTCTCTGGCACACTTTGCAGCACTTTGATAGTAGTCTAGAAGAGTTATAACCTTTCCCATCTTCTCTATTTGGAGGTAGAGAGAATAAACAACATTGATGAAAGAGTTATATACTTCTCTTTCCCTTTTGCTTTCTTCGTACTTACTTGAGTATATCTTTTCTTGGAGGGCCATGAGTTCTTCTGTTGTGAATCTCTCGCCCCCAACAAGGGTTTGACGGCGAATAAAATTGGACGGGACTTTATCAAGCTGACCTTTACTTACCTCGATGTATGTACCGATTATCCTGTTCTCCCCGACCTTTATATTCTGTATACCGGTCTCGGTTTTTATTTTCTCAAGATACTCATCAAGAAGCGTACTTCCGTTTCTTGAAATATTTCTTAATTCATCGAGTTTTTCGTCATAGCCGTCGAGAATGATTGTTCCCGAATTGTTTATATTCGTGCATTCCCTGTTTACGGCTTTAATTACGGATGAGGCAAAATCAATGAGTGAGGAAAAATCGAAATCGGACTCCTCAACAAGAGTCAGGTATTTCTCGTTCTTTTCAACGAGTTCTAGAAAATATGAAATACTTTCGCTTATTGCTATTAAATCCCTTGGTGTTGCCCTCTTCATCGAAGCTTTGACGCTTAGACGTTCGAGGTCGCTTATTTGAGATAAGGCATCTCTTACTCTTTTAAGCTCTTCTTCATTCGAGTACAATAGCTCAACCCAATCAAGCCTTTCTTTGATTTTCTCTATATCTACGAGTGGATGGAGAATCTGCTCCTTAAGAAACCTTGCACCCGAAGGAGTCTTTGTTCTGTTGATAGACGAGAAAAGCGTGTAGGACGATGAGTTGTCGTAGGCGGAATGAACGAGCTCTAAGTTTCTAACGGTAGCCGAGTTCAATACCATGTATGAAGAGGATGTTACCTTTTCAATATACCTCAATTGTGGCAAATCAGACTTTGCGTTTTCCTTGATGTAGTCGATAAGTGCCCCGATAGATGATAGTGCGTTGTCCTTTTCCCCGAGTCCGATGAGCCGGATTGCACTCTGTCCGAACTGTTTTTCAATACTTTTCTTTCCTTCCTTTGTGGAGAAATACCAAACGGGAAGTTTTGTTATCATGGCCTTCTGCTGATCAAGGACACGTTTGAATTCGCTCTGTGTAAAGTAAAGGTCGTCGGGGCAAATTATCTCTTTAGACTCAATCCTATAGAGAAGAGACTCGAGGTTGGAATATGTTTTCTCCAAGTTCATTGATGTGAACTTGAACTCACCTGTCGTAATATCGGCCCAGGAGACGTATATGTTTTTCCTATCAGTGAATATTGCCGTGATGTAGGATGATGAGAATGCATCGACATACTCGTCGTCAACAACAGTTGCGGGCGTAAATATCTGGGTGACGGTGCGCTCGCATAACTTCTTGTCGTCCGTCATGAACTGCTCGCAAAGTGCTACCTTTTTGCCGTATTCAAGAAGCCTCTTGAGGTAATTCTTTGCAGCATGATACGGAATCCCGCACATCGGCATGGTGCCACGGTGTGTAAGGGTGAGGTTCAGTAGTTTCGATACCTCGACAGCATCTTCGTTGAACATTTCATAGAAATCACCAAGACGGAAAAAGAGCACCTTGTCCTGATGCTCTTTTTTAATTTCCATGTATTGACGCACCATCGGCGTTAATTCACTTTTTTTATCTTCCATCAATAAATAGAAGTGGTTATAGCCAATACGAGGCTTAAGCCACTGTTACCTCCCCAGTTGAAGAGCGAACCTTTCTGAAGTGTGAAGGAACTCCCACTGAGTATTGTAGCATTTTTAACGAGGTAAAGTCCAAGTGGGAATCCCGGAATTTCCATCTTCAATCCGAAGCCTGCAGCAAAGTACCAGTCGAGAGCGTTGAACGAAAGGTTGTTCAGCCTCGTTGTGACTGCCGTTCCGCTCACAAAGCCCTCGAGTGATATTACATCCTCGGCCAATGGATAAGTCAAATCAATCTGGTTATTCCACAAGAATGCCTTATCCGTCTGTACACTGAAACCACGTCCGATGTTCATACCGTCGATGTAGAGCATCTCATACTTTGTTGCGCCGTCTTTTGCATCATACCACTGCCAGCCAGAACCTGTCTTATTCCAGTACTGTGGAAGCATGAAGTCGACTTCACTCGATACACCAAGAATAAGGTTCTTTGCTGTCTCTTTATCTTTGTTCTCTATTCTGAGTACACCTGTGTATGCACTGAGAGAAAGGGAAAGTTTATTGTAGTTCGAAAGTCCCTGGAGAATACCGCCGGCATATGTGTAGCTGAGAGAAGCAACGTAGCCGTGAGGATTACGCGAGACGTAGTTTCTTGCGTCCCAGGAAATTGTGAACGTCATCTTATTCGAGAACTGCCATCTATCGCCGTACTTCTTGATTAAGAGTTCATATGGGTCGTACTTATCCTTATCGTAGAATGCCCTGTTGAGTCCGATTGAAAGACCACCAGAGAGACTGAGAGTACCCTTCTGCCCAATAACCCATGAATAGCCCGAGGAATAGCCAATTGTGAATGACCAGTTGTTATATTTCATGAGGTTCGAAGAAGACGGTGTTGTTTGCGACGAGTTATACCACTCATATGCTGAATTGTAGCCGAGAGGATATGTCGACGAGGAGGAGTCTCTTCCGTCATAGTAGTCCGATCCAATTCCCCTCTGGAGGGTACTTGAACGAACATTTCTAGCAACGGAGAAAGAGATTGAGTTCGACCATCTCTTGTCACCGACCCAGTTATTTGAAAGGGAGAGCGAGACAGCCTGTGTTGTCGGACTGAGTTCCGTCGAAACAGAGAGTGAGCGGCCCGTTCCGAAGAGGTTCGTATTCGAAAGACTCAAGAATCCAGATACCGGGAAACCGTCAATCTCGTTTGCACCGAATGTTGCACCGAACTGGAGCTCCATCGTATTACCTTCCTCGACGTTGAACTCACAGATTACTCCGTTCTCAGTTGTTCCAGGATAAAGGTTAGCAGTGATGTTCTTCAAAAGAGAAGTATTGTACATGTTCTGCTGAGCCTGGACGAACTGAGTGCGCGAGAATACATCGCCGACCTTCATATCTATTTCACGCTCAAGAACATATGGCTTTGTCTTTTCCAGCCCGTTTATTCTTATCTCTTCGACAACTGTCTGAGGTCCTTCAGATACTGTGAATACAACATCGACTGTATTGGTATTCTCATTCTCTTTTTCACTAACATCTATATTTGAATAGACATAACCGTTATCGTAGTAGAGTGTTGAGATTGAAGTGAAGAGAGAATTTATCTTGTCACTATTGTAGGTATCGCCACTCTGGATTGTAATGAGGTCATTCAGTTCTGTTGTGAATACTTCGTTACCCTCAATAGAGACATTTCCAATCTTCCATAAGTCTCCTTCGTCGATAACAAATACAATTGAAAGATATTTGGTCTTCTCAGTCTCGTCCTCAGGTATTTCCTCTGTCCTGACTTCACTAATTTTGCATTCAGGATAACCCTTTGTCGAATAGTAATTAACAAGTGTCAACTCATCTGTAGTCAAGTTTGACTCAAGATAGTTACCGGAGTTGAAGAATGACTTTTCCTTAGTCGCGAGGAGAGCTTTGAGCTCCTTTGTCGTAAGACTGTTGTTGCCCTCGAAAGAAATTGAGCGGACCTTATACTGTTTACCCTCGTTTATTACATATGTAATTGCGACGGTGTTGGTCTCCGTGTCCTCAGTAATTGTTCCTTCGACTGTGGCATCCTTATATCCTTTTGATATATAGTGCTCCTGAAGAAGAAGTGCATTACTTGAAAGGTTATTTGATGAGTAGTAGCCTCCCTTTGAGAGAGTCTGCTGACTTGTCAGAGTCTGACTTCCTATTCTGCTGTTGCCCTCGAATGTGACACTCGTAATCTTCGGGTTCTCATAAATCTCGATTTCGAGTATTACTCCGTTAGCGTTATTTTCGTCTTCATCAGCATAGACGAGCATGTAGCTCAGCCAGGACTGGGAATAGAAGTCACTGTCGAGCTCATAATAGAGTTCGTCTGTGAATGTCTCACCTACATATTTCTTGACTATCGAGTTGACTGTCGAATCTTTGACGTTTACAAGTCCCGATGTCTCTATGGCGGTTATGGTTTTTCCTACATACCAGTTTTCACTATCCTCGGCAGCAAGCGGGAGAATTGAAAACAACAATATAAAGAGAGATATAATAACAATCTTACTTTTTTTCATTATTGACCTCGTCGTATAGTCTAGCAGAAAAACGAATGGAACTCAAATAAAGGGAAAAAAGATTTACTATTTCTATTTTCTTTTCCACTAGCAAATTGCATCTTTCAATCAATTTAAAGAGTGTGTGTTTTTATTGTTTTATTCTAGAAGTTTATTGTTTTTGTAATCGTGAAGCCGAAAGTTGAAAGAATTGAGTAGAATGAAAAATAGCTTGGGCGGGTGAAGAATGTGACGGTGAATCTCGCGTCATTCGTCCACTCTATGGAGAACTCGGTGTCGAGAGCAAGGTCGTCGGCTATTATCGTGTAGCCTGTCTTGTTCTTTGTCGCGCCAAGGTGAACCATAATCGAAAGATATAAGTTCTGCGATAGGTATTTACCTATGTTGAGGGTTGTGCCGTTGAGGAACCTCGCCATCGGAGAGTATTCAGTGACAGTAGATGCCGTCGCCTGACTGAGGGTATCTGCAACGATGTTATTGAGGATGTTGGAGTGCAACGAGAATGTGTCGACTCCGAATACCTTCTTGAGGGAAGTGGAAAGTGACGAAAGCGGATTTGTTGTTGTCGTCACAATACCGAGACGTGATAATATGTCAAAACCTTCAGATACAAGAGATGCCACCGACGATACCGATACCGAGCCGTATGCCGATTGCGGGAGTATTGATTGCCCTAGTATTTCCATAATCTCGCTGAGGTCTTTAGCCGGGCTACTTTCAAGCGTTGGAGAAATGTTATCGAATGTATTGTTGTTGAGTACAAGATATATCTCGACTCTCTCACTCGAGCTGTCGTAGTCCCTGAGCGTTGCCCTGAGAGAAATCCTCGGGTTGAACTCATTGGGGTCGTCGAATGTAATGGAGCCGCTTGTTATGTAGAAGTATTTCTGGAAGTAGAATATCTCCCCTCCCCTTATCTGAATATCTCCCGAGCATGTGAAATTGCCACTGTCATAGGTTGCAGAGAGCGCCGAATTCTCCTGGAGTGTGATTGAGAATATGGGGTCGTCACCAGCGGGGTATAGAATGCGGTTGTTGGACTTGAAATTGAAGGTCATATCCATAGCACCACCCTTACCTATCTGGTTATACCATTCAGGGTAGTCATTCATCCCGATTGATAGAGAGGTATTATAGAGGTTGAGCTCTCCTTCGTTGTAGGTATTAGTGCTGTCGGAGTAGATGCGGTAGTGTCCCGTCACATAGCCAAGAATATCTACGTTCATCTTATAAAGCGGTATTCTCACCCTCACGGCATTTTCCTCGCCGTCGATATATACTTCGCACTCCCAGCCTTCCATCGAAAGATTCGGCGTCATCGAAACCCCTACCATCATCCTTACCATCTTACGGGAGAAGTCGAGTTTATCGAAAACTGTGACATAGGTGAAGGAACATTTAAGCTCATTATCCCAGATAATGAATCTTGCATTATGGAAGATAAGGCTCTGGTCCTCAATCCAGAATACATCGCACCCGAGTTCTTCACACTCTAAGCTTCCCGAGAGATTATACTCTCCGTTTGTTCTAGTAATTGAAACATTACCGCCGACAAGGTCATTTCTGAAGACAAGTGTCGGGTACTTGAACGTGAAGTTTACAAGAGCCATGTTGAACTCTTTTATATCTGCTGTAATATCGAGGTCACGGGAATAATCAATATTGAAGGTGCCGACAGCAAAGGACGGAAGCGTAACATTAATCTGGGCATTCTTTTCACTGTAATCTACACTTCCCGTTAATATATCGCCACCGATGAGGGCATTATCCTTATTGAGGGAAAGCGTGAGGTATCTATCCTCAATTCTAAATGCCGAGGAATCAAGATCAATGTAGTCGAGAGAAAAGATAATATCTGTGCCGACCCCTTTTTCCTTTATCAGGGAAGAAATACTACTTATGAGGGAAGTTGAACTTTCCCTTTGAGCAGAGAGGGAGAACTTTGTTTCAATGGGGTAAGCCCTGTCACCCTTTTCGTTGGGTAGCTTAATAATTGCATTATCGAGCCCGAATGTACCTGTTTTAGAGTCGAAATAGAGCTTTTCAAGCGTTGAGTTGATTGTCTCAGATGAGTATACGATATTCTCGAGAATCAACTCGTCACCGTTTATCATAACGGATGCGCTTATCTTATTGTTTTCATTGACTGAATCGATGACATTAAGACTGCCGTCAAAGAAGAAGTCCTCTACCCTGGCTGCATTACCGAATAGCGTAATCGAACCGTACATATTATCGAGTCCGAGAGGCGAAAGATTAATGTTATCGGCCTTGAGCGATGCTACGTACTCGGTATCTTTATATAGCGACAACATCACCTCTCCCTTTCCCTCATCATCCTTAAGAGAAAGTCCCAATACATTCTCATCTAGGTCTATTCTCATAAGCCCCGAATAGCCGAGGTCATCGCCATTGATTTTAATTGAAGTTAATTCAAAGTAGTCGCCACTGCCGTCGATAGAGAATGAAAGTGATGGGGACGACGGAAGAAGGAAAATTGTATTGATTTCAAAGCGTGAAGAGTTCAGTTTCAAACCGTCATCTAAATTGTATGAAAAAGTAATATCGCCATTGAGAGTAATAGCCTCCCCTGTCTCTGTACTTCTAAGCGATTTCAAGTTATCAGCCGAAATGGAACCTGAAATACCGTCAGAGTAGTCAACATTTATAGTAAGAAGCGAAGATGTAAGTGCAATTGTTTTAGTATCAAGGTTGAAGGAGAAATTGAACGGCCTCTCAAGACCATTAGTCTCGAGGAACGAAGTAGAGATAATGAGATTATCGGTATTGAAATCGACAATACCAGAAATGAATGTGTTCTCAAGGTATTTAATATCTCCGTAATAATTGTAGGACCTTCCCTCCCCGAGGTGTATGTAGCCGTTGAGAAGTGGACTGCCGTTTGCGAGCGTCGATGCAAAGTCGAGATTCGGAAGCATCTTTACAGTATCGAAATAGCCGGTAGCGTTGAGTGAGAAGTAGGATGTATCGATTGATAGAGATGAAATTGCGATTTTCTCATCCTCAAAACTTAAATTACCATTTGATGAAACTGAGGTTTCAATTATGCCGAGCTTAATTTTGGATAGAGAAAGAGAATAGTCAACATTGCCGTCAAGAATGTTTTTCTCGTTTATGAATAAATTGAAGGAAGACGAGAGGTCAAACTTAGATTGAGAGTTGAAAACTGTGTCTTCCTCGAGATTCAAAAGCGTATTGAGTTTTGACATCTCGAGGGAATTGACAGCTATCGTTCCATCGGCTTTTTTATCGCTAATTGAGAGGGAAATATCGACATCGAATGGGCCGTAGTCGAAGGTAATCGAAGCCTTATTTAAATCACCATTAATTCTAAAGGATGAGTTGTACTTCTCCCCGAGTCCAAGATATAGTTCGTTGATTTCCACTCTGCCGTCTTTTATAACCCCCTCATCAACGATAAGAGAAGAAGAGAGCGAGAACGATATGTCGTCGAGGGAATCGGACGTAGTTGTAACGGAGCACTTAAGGCCGAGCGATGCTTCAATATCATCATTGTAGTCGACCTTTCCTTCAATTTTCTCCAATTTGAGGGAACCAAACCTATTTTCTGTCTTCTTCTCGATGTTACTTGAAGCACTTGAAAGAAGAAGAGATAGATTCTTGTCCTTTATACTGCCACTGAGTGAAAGGTCAGATATATCTGCTTCCTCACCGAAAATATCGAGTGTTGCTTTTCCGAGTACAGCATTATATGTATCATAGTTCTCGAGAGTGAAATTCAAGCTCGAACTATCAAAGCTAGCGACAGGCGATTCAGCACTAATTGTTGATACTTTATAGTTTAAAGCTCTGTTCTTTAGAATTACTTCATTCTTTTCAGCAGAAAGAGAATAAGTGTTGTATCCTCCCTTAATCTTATCAATATTTACTACTGCCTGGATATCGCCATCTTTAACAGCATCGATGCTATCTCCTCTCAGCGAGAACGAAGTTTTCGATAGAGAAGCATTAACTTCATCGCCATTAAGGGATACCTCATTGAGAGAACCCGTAAGGAATATACTCTCTCCATATGAGAATGATATGTTGATAAGCGAAAGGTCAAGCGAGTAAGAATCGTATGATATAGATGCCGATGGCGATATGAGAGCGCCGGTAATAACACCCTCAGTACCGATTGCACTAACTTCAAGTTTTTCTATATCTACACTTCCGTAGTCAAAAGAAAAGTCCACATTCTTTAGAACAAGTGTAAGGTTATGGTTTGTGAGATAATCCATAAACGAGGAATTATTCCGGGCAGAAATTTCTTCCGTCACATCAACATCAGATGTTGCCGTACTTTCACTTGATGACGAGAAAAGACTGAGAGGGACGTTGATTGAGCCGTCGAGAAAATCTATTTCCGCACTTCCCTCTATATTCAATAGATACGACAGTACATCAAAGAGTCCCAGTTTTACTTCGATTTTATCAAAGGAGGCAATATTCTCCCCTTTGTAATAAAGTGAGAAGTCCCTGATCATGACCCGGTCGCGGAAGTTGCGTTCCATACCGTCAAACTTGAATGAGACGTCAGAGTTTACTTTACTTACTGAATCAAGAATGCGGTTCGTAACGATTAATGTCGGGGAAGTGAGGTTTAGGGTAAACAGAATGAAGAATGAGGCAGTGAAGAATAGAAGCGCGACAAGAATGGAAATTGAAATTGTCTTTATGTTGCTATGATATCTCATACTCTATCTTGTTTCCTGCACCCTTAATTTATACAATAACCCCTGTATTTTATAGCTATTATAAGAGAAGGACAATTCTATGGAAAAAGGAAAACTCATTGTTTTCGAAGGTCTTGACGGCGCCGGAACAACAACTCAGATGAAAATACTTGGAAAAGTTTACTTAGAAAAGGGGAAAAAAGTATTCATCACGCATGAGCCGACAGATAATCCGATTGGAAAGGTTGTTCGGTCCGCTCTCAGAAAAGAGTTCTCAACAACCCCATCATCCCTCGCCCTTCTCTATGCATCGGACCGCGACGACCATTTATATAACAGTGAATATGGAATGGAGAAATACCTAGAGGACGGTTATACCGTAATAAGTGACAGATATTTCTACTCTTCAATTGCATACCAGGGAGTTGAATTGGGCTTTAACTATGTACGCTCACTCAACTCACGCTTTCGTGATGCCGATGTCATCATCTACATCGACACTCCCGTCGAGGACTCCATGCAAAGAATCGAAAAAAGGGGTGAGGAGAAGGAGCTCTTCGAGAAGGAGGAGTACCTAAGAAAGGTAAGAGAAAACTACAACAAGATATTCTCCACCCTCCCCTCATCAGTGAGCCTCATAAAAATCGACGGCAGAAAGAGTATTGAGGAAATATCTGAGGAAATTCTCCACTCCCTCGAAAGCCTCAATCTCTTATAAACATCGCGTCACCGTAGGAATAGAATCTATACCTCTCATCGATTGCATGCTTATAAGCATTCATTATGTTTTCCTTACCCGCGAGTGCGCTCACAAGCATTACAAGTGTCGACTCGGGAGTGTGGAAGTTTGTAAGTAAGGAATCTACGAACTTGAAAGTATAGCCCGGGTAAATGAAGATATTCGTGCGCCCTTTGAGAGTAACGAGTTCTCCGTTTTCGTTAGATGCACTTTCAAGAGTCCTAGTCGATGTTGTTCCAACTGCGACAATTTCTTTACCACTTCTTTTAGCCACGTTGAGCTTATTTGCCACTTCGGGAGATATTTCATAGCTCTCGCTATGCATATGGTGCTCTTCAATGCTATCTGTTCTAACAGGAAGAAAAGTACCGGCACCGACATGAAGGGTAACTTCAACTATTTCTATTCCCCTTTTCTTTATCTCCTCCAAAATTTCAGGTGTAAAGTGGAGTCCTGCAGTCGGGGAGGCAACACTTCCCTCCTTCTTTGCATAGACTGTCTGGTATCTTTTCTCGTCCTTGAAGTTATCTTCTCTCTTGATATAAGGCGGAAGAGGAACGTGTCCACATTTCTGGAAAAAGTCCTCGCTGATTGGAGACGAAAACATTACGTCCCTCGTCCCGTCAGCGTTCTCCCTTACGATTTTACCTCTTGTCACCTCTTCACCTGTAAGAGTCGAGAAAATATATTCCTTACCAACCCGCTGTCTCTTAGCTTTACTAACAATCGCATTCCAGCTTGAGTCATCGTTTTCCCCGAGGAAGAGAAACTCCACAGTGCCATCGGTTTCAGCGCTTTTACCATATACTCTCGCCTTCCTGACCTTTGAGTTGTTGACAACTAATATTGAATTTTCCTTCAAAAGAGAAGGAAAGTCCTTAATAACATGGTCTTCATATTTTCCTGTATGCTTATCGAGGAGGAGAAGTCTATCATCCCCCCTCTTCTCTACAGGCTCCTGAGCAATAAGCTCTTCGGGTAAATCAAAGTAAAAATCCTTGGTTAACATATTTATCCTCTATTTCGAGTATTTCGTAAGCTTTCTTTGTTAGGCATCTTCCTCTTGTTGTTCTCTTCAAGAGTCCCTGCCTCATAAGATAAGGCTCATAGTAAATTTCAATTGTATCTGCGCTGTCGTTGAGGGACGCTGCAAGTGCCTCAAGTCCCACGGGGCCGCCGTTATATACTTCAGCTATAACCTTTAATATGGCCCTGTCGGTCTTATCGAGTCCGTTTTTGTCGATACCGAGTTTATCGAGTCCGATTTTTGTCATATTCTTATCGATTACTCCGCTTCCGACAACATCTGCTATATCTCGAACACGCCTGAGAATCCTGTTGGCAATACGCGGTGTTCCTCTTGAGCAGAGAGCTATATCCATTACGGCATCGTCTGTTATCTTGGCGTTAAGTATCTGTGCCGACCGTTTTATAATAAGCGCTAGTTCATCCGGCGGATAGAGGTCAATCTTCACAGGAATACCGAATCTGTTTTCAAGAGGTTTACTTACTCCTCCAGTTCTTGTTGTCGCCCCGATAAGTGTAAACGGCTCGAGGTCAACCTTGATGGTCCTCGCACTCGGCCCCTGTCCAATGACCCAGTCGATTTTGTAGTCCTCCATTGCAACATAGAGCGTCTCCTCCATGCTTTTCTTGAGGCCGTGGATTTCATCAATAAAGAGTACCGATCCTGCTGTAAGGTTTGTGAGTATTCCCACGAGGTCGCGCGGTTTATCGAGGGCAGTTGCACTTGTGAGTTTTATATCTGCCCCCATTTCGTTTGCGATAATCGAAGCCAGCGTCGTCTTTCCGAGCCCCGGAGGTCCCTGGAGGAATATATGGTCTAAGGCCTCTCCCCTCTTCTTTGCAGCATCAATATATATCTTGAGGTTTTCCTTGAGTTCCTTCTGCCCCTGAAAGTCTGAAAGGTATTTGGGCCTGAGAATGTTCTCCTGCGCCTCTTCTCTTTCAATCATTTCGGGTTTTACAGTCCTTTCCTCACTTAATGTATCATCAAGTTCGAATGCGTTTTCCTTGATCAATTCAACCTCCTGAGAACAGATGTGAATATCTTCTTCTCGATTTCACGGTCGGTGAGTGCGGAGTATAGACTTCCGCTCTCCTCTAAAGTTGTATCTATAGCCTTTATTACATTACGGCGCTCGTATCCCATATCTGTAAAGGACTGTATAAGGTCCTTGAACCTGGTTCCCGTTGTTCCTTCAGAGGATTTTTCGCCTTCCTTTCCTTCCTCATCAAAGACAAGAACGTTCCTGAGCTGTAGTATGAGTTTCTGCGCAGTCTTCGCCCCAAGCCCCGGAATTTTACTCAGCTTCTTAACGTCCTGCTGATCAAGTAGCAGTGCCAATTCATCAACACTTACCCCACCCAATATTTTCAACGCACCCTTAGCTGCAATGCCGGGAACTGTGATGAGCTCGTTGAATGCAAAGCGCTCCTTTTCGTCATAGAAGCCGTAAAGCAACATCGCATCCTCTCTATGCTGGAGGACAGTAAGGACGCGTACATTCTCCTTTTCTTCTCCAGTCAATGCCATAAAGCGAGATGCGCTTTTATTTGATATTTCTACAAAGTATTCAACTCCGGAATTTGTCAGAACAACAATCGAGGAATCTGTGACCTCGACTATTTTTCCCCTAACTGCATTAATCATATTAAAAGGATAATTAAAAAAAGGAGAAAAGGACACTAGAAAATCATAAAAGTGTGGCTCAATTTTCAGTCAACAACTACGCATCAATATGATATATGAAAGGCAATATAAGCTCATCGTTTTAATCTGCCATCCTCGATTAATTCAATTATCTGGTCCCTGTTATTCAATGAGTACTCGCTCAACGAGTATGAGAGTACCCTTTTCTTTACTATTTCAGGAACAAGGAATCCCTGCTTTACAAGAGCAACACTCCAGTTGATAACGGTCCTATTTGATACTTTCATGGCCTCAGACATATCAACAGGCTTGAATCTAATAACCCTGTGCATAACAAGGAAGTACAGGAATTCCTTTTCTTTCTTCCCGAGATACGACAGGCCTGTAATAACACCGTTATTATTCAATTCTTGTGATATCTCACAGACCCGCTTTGAATACAACAAAACCATCCTCAAGAAGTACTCAACCCAGATTTCAGGATGCGGAGGATTATTACGACCTTCATAATACAAAGCGGGAAGTCCCATCTGAAGGGAGGAATAGTACTCGTCCTGATTATATTGAAAATACTCCTCCAAAGACCCTATTCCACCAAATCCATATCCATAATAGTCCATTACATATGAGGAAATAAGTCGCGCAGTTCTCCCATTACCGTCCTCGAAGGGATGTATCGTGACAAGTTGATAATGCATAACCGCTGCCTTGATCAGTGGGTGGTCGTCAGATGTGTTGATATACTCCACGAGTTCATCAAGAAGAGTTGGGATATCAGAATACTCAGGGGGAATATAATCTATTTTTCCCGAGACTGAGTCATAAACAGCAAACAATACTCCCGGAGGCATAGGCCCCCTCAGCCCGATTTTCTCCTTCGATGCACCATCTTCAACTACAGCTTGTATCTCAAGAATCAACTCTTTTGAAACAGGTACGTTATCCTTAAGCTTCTCTTCAAGAAGGTTGAGTGCATTGAAATAGTTTCTTATCTCAACTTCAGGCTTGAGGAAATGCATCTTCGGGTCATCATTCTCTATAGCGCAATTCGCCTCCTCTTCATTTCTACTCTCCTTGTCGCGGATACTCCGAGGACTTGCCTCGAGAGAGGAG
>CAVJEL010000005.1:39483-46293 GCA_963648635.1 Ruminococcus intestinalis | reverse complement strand
CAGTCCTATGAGGTTGACTTTGTTGTCTGCAGAAACAGAAAGGTTGAGAAGCTGATTCAGGTGTCCTACGATATTTCTTCTGAAAAAACACTTAAGCGTGAGATAAAGGCACTCTTTAAGGCTTCAGAGGAAACGGGATGCAACAATCTTATGCTCCTTACATTGTCCGACGAGGATACAATTGAGGTGGAAGGAAAGACGATTGAAGTGATGCCTGTCTATCGATGGTTGTTGACAGGCGATGGTAATCCCGTTTGATATGAGTGATGATTTGTTCAAAAAGTGAAAGGAATAGAAAAAAGAGTATTTGTTGACCTATCGATATAGGGGAACTAGAATTAATAAATAGAGCTAAGAGCTCTCTTGAATATTACAAAAGGAGATTTCTTATGAAAGCAATTAATGAAGTTGTAAAGAAGACAGATCGTCCGGTTAAAGCAGTACAGTTCGGTGAGGGTAACTTCCTCAGAGCATTTATCGACTATCAGATTGATGTCATGAATGAAAAGACAGATTTCAACGGTTCTGTTGTTATGGTTCAGCCCCTCCAGAATGGTATGGGTGATATGATTAACGCTCAGGAGGCCGTCTACACAACAATACTCAGCGGCGTCGAGAACGGCAAAAGAGTCGAGGAAGACAGAGTCATCACATCTGTCAAGGAATGTGTTAACCCCTACAGAGACTATGATAAGTATATCAAACTCGCTGACAATCCGGATTTGAAGTTCATCTTCTCCAATACAACCGAAGCAGGTATTGCATATGACCCGAGCGTAAAGCTTGAGGACAAGCCTCAGCTTTCTTTCCCCGGAAAGGTCACAGCTTTCCTTTACAGAAGATACAAGACATTCGGTGGCGACGTTAATAAAGGCCTCATCTTCATCCCGTGCGAGCTCATCGACAAGAACGGCCAGATGCTCAGAAAGTGGGTTTTGAAGCACGCTGAAGACTGGAAGCTCGAGAAGAGTTTCGTCGAGTGGGTCGATGCTTCATGTGATTTCTGTTGCTCGCTCGTCGACAGAATTGTTCCCGGCTACCCGAGAGCTGAAGCAGAGGCAATCTGCGAGAGACTCGGCTATAAGGACAACCTCCTTGATGCTGCAGAGAAGTTCCTTTTCTGGGCTATCGAGTACACACATAAGAGCCACGAGGATGAACTCCCGACCGGCAAGGCTGGACTCAACGTTGTCTGGACAGATGATATGTCCTTCTACAGAACACGTAAGGTCAGAATCCTCAACGGCACACACACAATGACAGTACTTGCTGCTTATCTCGCTGGTAAGACAACAATTGAGGAATGTATGAAGGATCCGCTTGTTTCTGCATTCATGGATCAGGGACTCTTTAAGGAAATCATTCCTTCAATGGACGGAGACAAGTCTCTTCTCGAGTCATATGCAACAGACGTTCTCAATCGTTTCCGCAACCCGAGCATTGTCCACCTCCTTCTCTCAATCAGCCTCAACAGCACATCGAAGTTCAAGACACGTGACCTTCCGTCACTCACAGGATACCTCAAGAAGTATGGTAAGCTTCCGAAGACTCTCGTATTCTCACTTGCGGCACTCATCGCATTCTACGAAGGCGAGAAGAGAGCAGACGGTTACTTTGGTAAGAGAGAAGCTAACGAATACAAGATTATGGATTCACCTGATGTAATCGACTTCTTCGCATCAAAGTATGCCCAGAAGTATGCTTCTGCTGCTGAAAAGGCATCGGAGCTTGCTTCTTCTGTTCTTAAGAAGACAGAGTGGTGGGGTGAAGATCTCAGCGCTATTGAGGGACTTGAGAATCTTGTCAAGGAAGACCTCGAGAAGATTTGGACTCTCGGCATGGTTGAAGCTATGAAGACTATCGTGGAGTAAGTAGTGGTTAAGTTATATAGAATAAATGACAAAGATAATGTTGCCGTTGCTCTCGAGCCGCTGAGTAAAGGCGAAGTCGATGTTGTGGAGGGGAACACAATTACTGTCCTCTCCGATGTCGTCGCCGGACACAAGGTCGCACTCGAGGATATTCCTGAAGGCGGGGCTGTCGTAAAGTACGGCTATCCGATTGGAAGAGCACAGAGGGACATCAAGAAAGGCGAGTGGGTACATACCTTTAATATTAAGACAGCACTCAGCGAGGAAGCTGAGTACCACTATGATGAGAAGGTTGCCAAAGAAAGAGTCGATGAGTTCAATGCGTCAATGGCAAAGAAACTTCACGACGGATGTCCGTGTATAAAGGCTTACGAAAGAAAGAACGGAGATATCGGAATAAGAAACGGACTCTGGATTGTCCCGACAGTCGGCTGTGTCAATGAGATATCGAAAAAGCTTGCTTCTTGGGGTAACGAGAACCTTTCTCTCGAGGACGGCGTTCACGCATGGACACATCCTTTCGGATGCTCACAGCTTGGAGAGGACCACGCAAATACACGTAAGATCCTCTCTGGCCTCGTTCATCACCCGAACGCCGGCGGTGTTCTCGTCATAGGGCTAGGCTGTGAAAACAACACAATGGATTCCTTCAAGGAACTGCTGGGACCTGTGGACGAAGAAAGAGTCAAGTTCATGGTATGTCAGAACGAGAAGGACGAACTCAAAAGAGGTAAGGAACTTCTTTCAGAGCTCGCTGAAGTAATCAAGAAGGACAAGAGAACAGTTGTATCTGCATCCCGCCTTGTCGTTGGTATGAAGTGTGGTGGCTCTGACGGCCTCAGCGGTATTACCGCTAATCCTCTTGTCGGACGCTTCACAGATGCACTTGTCTCAATTGGAGGCACAGCAATACTTACAGAGGTTCCAGAGATGTTCGGTGCCGAGCAGGTATTGATGGACAGAGCTGTCAATAGAGAAGTCTTCAACGAGATGTGTGATATGATCAACGCTTTCAAGCACTACTTCGTATCTCACGGCCAGGTAGTTTATGAAAATCCGAGCCCGGGAAACAAGGCCGGCGGAATCACAACACTCGAGGACAAGTCTCTCGGCTGTGTTCAGAAGGGCGGTAGCGCTCCTGTCTCAGGTGTACTCAAGTATGGTGACAGGGTATGCAAGAAAGGCCTTAATCTCCTTTCCGGCCCTGGTAACGATATAGTATCAACGACAGTGCAGACAGCAAGCGGTGCACATATGATTCTCTTCACTACAGGTCGTGGAACTCCACTTGGTGCTCCAGTTCCGACAGTAAAGATCGCAACAAACACACCGCTCTATGAAAAGAAGTCCAATTGGATAGACTTCAATGCCGGTCGTCTTCTCAAGGAGGACAGTGCAAAAGTTACGGATGACTTTATAAGTTTCATCCTTGACATAGCAAGCGGTAAACGCACTAAGAACGAAGAAAACGGCTACTCTGAAATATCAATTTTCAAGGACGGCGTTGTTCTTTAAGACTGAGGAGGGGGCGACCCCTCCTTTTAAAATATAATAGAAATGTCAAATGAAATTATCATAAGGCCCGTGAAGCTCAGTGACGCAGAACGGCTTCTTGAAATTTATGCTCCTTATGTACTGAATACTGCAATCACATATGAGTATGATGTTCCCTCTATAGAAGAGTTCAAAGCACGCATAAGGGAGATAGGGGGTAAATATCCGTATCTTGTCGCTCTCGATGGGGATGAGATTGTAGGCTATGCCTATGCTTCTTCCTTCAAGGCTCGGAGGGCATATGCGTGGTCAGTAGAGACCACAATCTATCTCGATAGAACGGCGAGAAGAAGAGGTGTGGGGCGTAAACTCTACTCGGCACTTGAGACGGAACTCAAAAAGCGAAACTACACAAACCTCAACGCATGCATCGCATATACCGATAATCCTGATGAATACCTCAATAACGACAGCTATCTCTTTCATACGGCCATGGGATATACCCTTGTCGGGAGATTTCATAAGTGCGCATATAAGTTCTCCACGTGGTACGACATGATATGGATGGAGAAGATAATCGCGGAGCATCAAATACCACAGCCGGAGCCGATTCCTTTCTGTGGCAGTGAAAATGAAGAGAGCTGACTTATTTCATATATTCATTATGGCGAAGCACCTCTGTGCCTGTTAAACTGTAGTTAAGAGGGAAATATGAAGCTGAAAACTGTTATTATCGTATTGTGTCTTGCGTTTTTACTCACGTCGTGTACATCCATTAAGAATGAGATAATCCGCTCGAAGCTTGGAATGACGAGGGAGGAATTATCGGAATACAAGAAGACGTCAGACCCTGATGTCACACTTTCCGACGGCTCCGCTATGCTTCTTTTCGCGCTCAATAAATATGCAACCGATAACGGAACATTCGAAGGCTGGGTCGAGAAACCTCTTTTGACAGATAGAAAGGTGATAAGCATTCCTTTATCGTCTTCAACTCTCTGGGTCTCCTATCCCAAAGACTATAAAGATGGTGATATCCTCAGCGTAATCTTCTTCACCCACGGCGGGGGATATACCCAATGCTCTTATAATAACTATCAGGACCTTCTTGCTATTCTTTCCGATAAAACGGGCTCGATTGTGTTTGCCCCCGACTATTCTCTTGCCCCCGAGAATAAGTTCCCTTCTGCCGTAGAAGATGTCTGGGAAGCTTATAACTACCTACTTGAGAGAGGAGAAGAGTACGGTGCAGATTCCTTCCGTGTGGTACTTCTCGGAGATAGTGCCGGAGGAAACTTTGCCTCTGGTCTCGCAATCAGAGCAAAGGAGGAGGGCGTTACGGAGCCCGTCGGTGTTGTTTTGATATATCCCAACCTATGTGTATATCCCGTACTTCTTCCGTCTCACGTGCTCTTCGGAGGTTTTGACGGCCGTAAGGCTATGATAAGCATAAAGGTGATGGAATATACTTTCTCTAGCTACCTTGAGAAAATTGAAGACGGCCTGAAGCCTTATGCTTCTCCCATATTGATGCTTGAGGGCGCTCTCGATACCCTTAGTGTCCCGAATCTCTACTCTGAGTGTGCGGTAGAAACAGATGAAGAGGGAAAGTATGTCCTTCCTGACCACCTTATCATCGTTGCCGAAGCCGACAGCCTTAGGGATGAAGGGGTTATGTACCACGCTGTTTTAACCGACCTTGGGTCGAATAGTACACTTCGCGTATATAAAGGTGCAGTTCACGGCTTCTTCCAGTTCTACCAGCTTCTGAATGACGGGAAGAAGGCAATAAATGAAGTAAGTGCCTTCATCATTGAACATACTGGAGTCTGAGGCTTACTTTCCTTCAAGCGCCATCATCTTCTCGATTCTTCTTATGTGCCTTTCTTCATTCGAGAAAGGTGTGTCGAGGAATGCGTCAAGCATATCGAGAACGGGTTCTGAGTAGTCTATACGGCCGCCGAATGCAATGAAGTTGCTGTTATTGTGCTCCCTTGTCTTTACGGATGCATATACATTCTCGACTAAAGCGCATCGTATTCCCTTCATCTTGTTTGCCGCAAGAGATATTCCTATTCCCGTGCCACAGAGCAGAATGCCGTAGTCATATCCTCCCTTACGGTATTCCATAACTGCTTTTTCAGCCATGTCGGGGTAGTCGACACTCTTTTCCTCAGATGTTCCGAGGTATGTGTATTCAATTCCTCTCTTCTTAAGGTGCTCGAGTATTTCTTTTGTTCTTTCCACTGCACCGTGGTCATTAGCAACAACTACCTTCATCTTATTCTCCTTTTATCTCAATCTGGCAGCTCTTCATGGCGTTGAGTGCTGTTCTGTGGCTTATGTCAGTTACTCCTCTCGAGAGGGAAGCGTCGACGACTATATGGGCATTTGGAAGAAAAGCCTTTGCAATCATCGCGTTAGATATCACACAGATATCTGTACAGAGCCCGAGTAGGGTGACGGACGCAACTCTTTCCTCGCTGTCGAGCTTTCTCAGTTCCTCGCCGAGTTCGACAGATCCGAATGTTGGCTTATTGATTATCTTATAAGCCTTGAGACCTTTGAGTGCGTCCACTATCTCCCAGCCGGGAGTGTTCTCAACGCAATGGACCACAGGAAGATTTTTCCCTTCCTCTGTAGAGAGGTAGTCGCTTTGGTGTGTGTCGCGGGTGAATATAACCTTACCGTCGAAATTGAGGACGAGGGTTTTTATTCCTTCTACAATACCTTCATTCTCCTTCTTTCCGAGGGAGCCTGAAACGAAATCATTCTGCATATCTACAACAACAAGAATATTCTGCATGTGATAAGTATAAGATTTTTTATCTTTTTGGTGTATTGTTTTGTCCTTTTAAGATAGACTTTCCTCCATGAGTGATATTTACATTACCGGACACCGTAATCCTGACATGGACTCAATCTGCTCAGCCTATGCATATGCAGTATTGAAGAACCGCACAGACAGAGAAAACAATTACCATGGAGTAATATGCGGTCATATGAGTGAAGGCGTCGAGAAGCAGTTCTCGCTTCTTGGCATTGACCCGCTGCCTTATATGCGTGATGTTAGGACAAAGGTCGGGGATGTAATGCTACTCCCAACAGAGAAGGTCGAAGCGGACGAACCTATATATAACCTTGTCAAAGCATACAATGAAAGCCACCCCTCTGCATTTCCCGTTTACGATAACGGCTCATTTATAGGACTATTAAGCGTTGATGACATAACTAGCTGGTTCTTGAAAGATAACAAGGAAGAAATTCCTCATTATGACTTCCTCTCCTCCAACATCGAGGCTGTGATTGAGGGAAAGACTGTTAAGAAGACAAACGACAAGATAAGCGCGACCGTCCTTGCAGGCGCTGCAGCTTACGATGATTTCTGCCGTTATGTCGATGAGAGGAAGGATTCAATTGTTGTCCTGGGATACAGAAAGAGGTG